>CAITAM010000055.1 GCA_903890265.1 uncultured Pseudomonadota bacterium
CTGCTGCTGCGCGGTGATCTCCGGCGCGCGGCCGGCGACACCGTGGGCGCGCGCGACAGCTACCGCCTGGCGGTGAGCGCGCAGCCTGAACTCGCGCTCGCGCAGCACAAGCTCGCGGACCTTGCGGCTGACAGCGGCGACCACGGCGAGGCAGCGGCCGCTTACGAGCGGGTGGTGGCGCTCGAGCCGACGAACGCGGCGGCGCTGTTCAATCTCGGCAACGCGCGGCTCGCCCAGGGCGACCCCGCCGCCGCCGCCGCCGCGTACCAACGGGCGCTCGTCGTCACGCCCGGCAACGTGGCGGCACTCATCAACCTGGGTGCCGCGCTGCGCGCCGGCGGCCGGCCGGCCGAGGCCGAAGCGGTCCTGCGGCGGGCGCTGGCGCTCGATCCGGCTGCGCCACGGGCGCACCTCAACCTCGGTAACGTGCTCTACGACCTGCGGCGCGGCGCCGAGGCGCTTCGGCACCTCGGCCGGGCCTGCGCGCTCGCACCGGGCTCGGCCGAGGCGGCCTTTGCGCTTGGCAACGCGCTCGTCGAGGCGGGTGACCGCGCCGCGGGCGTCGCGAGCCTGCGTCGTGCGGTGGACTTGAAGCCCGACTTCGCCGAGGCGCGCGTGCAACTGGTGGTGGCCCAGATTCCGTACGTCGCCGCCGACGAGGCGGAGGTGGCGGGCTCGCGTGCCGCTTTTCTGGACGAACTCGCGGAGCTCACGCGGTGGGCCGACGCGCACCCGGCGCTGCCGCCTGAGCGTCTGGTCGGCATCGCCTTTCCCTATGCGCTCGCCTACCAGGAGCACGCCAATCGCGCGTTACTGGAGGGCTACGGCCGCTTCTGCGTCGCGGCGATGGGGCGCCGGGCGGCACGGGCGCAGGCAGCGGCGACTCCGGTACACGCCGCCAGCCGGTCGCGGCTTCGCGTCGGCGTGGTGTCGGCGCACGTGCGTGACCATTCGGTGTTCAATGCGATAACCCGCGGTTGGCTGAGTGCCCTGCCGCGGCAGCGCATCGAGCTCGAGGTGTATCACCTCGGCACTCAGGAGGACCACCAGACCGCCTTTGCGCGCGAGCACGCCGATTACTTTGCCGCCGGCGCGCGCGGCCTGGGCGAGTGGGTGGGGACCATAGAGGCCCGCCGGCCGGACGTGCTCGTCTACCCTGAAATCGGCATGGACGCTGGGATCGTTCGCCTCGCGAGCCTGCGCCTTGCGCCCGTGCAGGCGGTGAGCTGGGGGCATCCCGAGACCACGGGCCTGCCGACCATGGACTATTTCCTGTCGGCCGCGGCCTTCGAGCCGGCCGAGGGCGACGAGTACTACGCCGAACGGCTCGTCCGCCTCGCGGGCCTTGGCTGCTACTACGAGTCCACCGCACCGGAGGTCGTGCCGTGCGACCTCGAGGCCCTCGGTATCGATCCGCGGCGACCGGTGCTGCTGTGTGCCGGCACGGTGTGGAAATACACCCCCGCGTACGATGGCATCCTGGTGGCGCTCGCGGCCGCACTGCCGTCAGCCCAGCTGGTGTTTTTCACGGATCCGCGGCGCGCGAGCCTGCACGAGCGGCTGACCGCGAGGCTCGCGGCCCGCCTGAGCGAGCGAGGGCTGTCGCCCGAGCGCCAGCTCCGCCATGTGCCGTGGTGCCCCGCGGGGCAGTTCTACGGCCTCATGAAGGCGTCCACTGCGCTGCTCGATACGGTCGGGTTTTCCGGCTTCAATACCGTCGTGCAGGCCATTGAGTGCGATCTGCCGGTGGTGACGCTGCAGGGCAGGTACCTGCGCGGGCGGTTGGGCAGCGGCACGCTGGATGCGCTCGGGGCCGGTGACCACGTCTCGGCCGATGCCGGGGCCTACGTCGCGCGGGCGGTGGAGCTTGCCACCGACCCGGTGGCGCGCGCGCGCGCGGTCGAGCGGCTACGGGCCGGGCGGCCGCTGCTCTACCGGGACACGGGGCCGCTGCAGGAGCTTGCGGACTTTCTCGAGGCCGCTGTCGACCGCGCGGTAGCGCGGTAACCTCTTCGGTCGGACGCCGCGAGGCGCCCACCGGGTGCTACTTCACCAGCTGGTTCAGCTGGAAGATCGGCAGGAGCAGGGCGAGCACGATCAGCAGCACGACGCCGCCCATCAGCAGGATCATGGCCGGGCCCAGGATGTTGACGGCGGTGTTGACGATGCCGTCCATCTCGCGCTCCTGGTTGGATGCCGCGCGCTCGAGCATGTTCTCGAGCTCACCCGAGCTCTCGCCACTCGCGATCAGGTGGATCAGCATCGGCGGATAGAGCTTCGAGGCACCGAGCGAACGGGCGATGGCGGCACCCTCCCGCACCTTGACGGCGGCGTCCAGCACCGCGTTGCGCATGGGCAGGTTGGCGACCACCTCGCCGGAAATCTTCAGCGCATCGAGCACCGGCACGGCGCTCGCGGTGAGGATCGAGAGGGTGCGCGCGAAGCGCGCCGCGTTCACGCCGCGCACCACCTTGCCGATGATGGGCATTTTAAGCTGCAGGCCGTGCCAGCGCGCCCGGGCGCCCGGCTTTTCCAGCCAGCGCTTGAAGCCGAAGTAGCCGCCGACGAGGACGATGAGAATGAGCCACCAGTACTGGCGAAAGCCGTCGGAGGCTGCGATCAGGATGCGCGTGATGAGCGGCAGCTGCTGCTTGCCGGCGCGGAACACGTTGACGACGACGGGCACGACGTAGGCAAGCAGCAGCGAGACGATCACGACGCAGACGATGGTCAGGAGGATGGGGTAGACCATGGCGTTGCGGATCTTGGACTGCAGGATCTGCCGGCTCTCGGTGTAGTCAGCGAGCCGCTCGAGCACGGCGTCGAGGCGCCCCGACTGCTCGCCGGCGGCGACGGTGGCCGTGTAGATGGCCGGAAAGGCCTGCGGGAAACTCGCGAGGCCGTCGGCGAGGCTGCGGCCCTCCATGACGCGCGAGCGGACCGCGGCCACGATCGCCTGGGCGCGCGCCTTTTCGGTCTGCTGCGACACGGCGAGCAGTGCCTCCTCGAGCGGCAGGCCCGAGCGGGTCAGGGTCGCGAGCTGGCGGGTGATGAGGCTCAGATCCGCCGCCGACAGGCTCGCGCGGCGCACGAGGCCGCCGTCCTTGCCGCGGGTCTTCTTTTCCGCGACCTCGGTGACGGTCACCGGCAGCAGCGACAGGTCGCGCAGCTGCGCCCGCACCTGGCGCGGGCTGTCGCCTTCCATGACGCCGCGCTTCTCGGCACCGCGCGGATCGACCGCGACGTATTCGAAGGCCGGCATCGTTAATCCTCGCGGGTCACGCGCAGGACTTCCTCGATCGTCGTCTGGCCGTCCAGGATCTTGCGCCGGCCGTCGTCACGGATGCCCGGCATCAGCGACCGTGCCTGGCGCTCGAGTTCCTGCTCGCCGGCACCGTCATGGATCAGGGTGCGCATCGCGTCATCGACCACCACGAGTTCGTAGATGCCGGTGCGGCCCTTGTAGCCGCCGGCGACGTCCTTTGCCGGGTGGTAGAGGACGGGCGGTGCGGCGCCCGCCGGCACGTTCAGGAAGCGCCGCTCGTAGTCGGCGGCCTCGTAGGGCACCTTGGTCTCGGGGTTCAGCACGCGCACGAGTCGCTGCGCGATGACGCCGAGCAGGGTGGAGGAGAGCAGGAACGGCTCGACGCCCATGTCGCGCAGGCGGGTGATCGC
>CAITAM010000056.1 GCA_903890265.1 uncultured Pseudomonadota bacterium
AACCCGAAGCAGGAGTACAAGCGCGAAGCGTTTGAACTCTTTACCTCGATGCTCGGACGGATCAAGCACGAGACGGTGACCCTGCTCAGCCGGCTGCAGGTGCGCTCCGAGGAAGACGTGGCCCGCGAGGAGCGCGAGCGTGCGGCCCGCCTGCAGGGCGCCATGAGCTTCCAGCACGCCGCACCCCCGGAGGTGGCGGGTGACGGGCTGACCGGTGACCCGATGGCACCGCCGCAGGCGGCGGCGCCGGCGGCCGCGGACCCGTACCTGCGCGCCGACCGGAAAGTCGGTCGCAACGAGCCCTGTCCCTGCGGCTCCGGCAAGAAGTACAAGCACTGCCACGGAACCCTCGAGGGCGCCTGAGGCGACGGGCCTGCGCGGGCCGCCGTTGGCACCGGGGAGCGGGGGAGGCAAGGCGATGCATCCGGAGCCGGTCGAGGTCGTCGTCGGGATACTCACCGACAAGCTCGGGCGCGTCCTTGTCAACGAGCGCCCGCCGGGCAAACCCCGGGCGGGCGCCTGGGAATTCCCCGGCGGCAAGTGCGAGCCGGGCGAGGTGCCGCGCGACGCGCTGGTGCGTGAGCTGCGGGAAGAACTCGGCATCGAGCTTCGCACCGCGACGCGCTACTTCGTCCTGACCCACGCCTACGCCGATGACGCGAGGCCGGTACGGCTCGATTGCTGGCGTGTGACCCACTGGTCCGGGGAGCCGAAGGGCATGGACGGCCAGGCCCTGCGCTGGTGCCGGCCCGACGAGCTGCCGGCGCTGCAGCTGCTCGATGCCGACCGACCGCTCATGCACGCGCTGATGCTGCCACCCCTCTTCGTGCGCGAACCGTCGGCAGAACGCCTGCGACAGCGGCTCAAAGCGCGTGCCGGGCGTCCGGCGCCGGGGCGCGTCGCGTGGCTTGCCGATGGCGACGAGGCGCTGCCGGAACCGGCACCGGGCGATCGGGTCGGCTCACTCTCGCCCGTCGCCGGCCGGCCCTACCGCGAGGTCAGGCTGCAGGGAACGCCGGCGCTGCCGTGGGGTGCTGCCGTCGATGACGAAGCCGCGGCGCGCGAGGCGCGCGATGCCGGCGCCGCCTTTCTGCTGCTGCTACCGAAAGCGGCGCCCGTGGCGCTCGTGCGCTCGATTGGGCTGCTCGGCCTGCCTTATTACGTCAACATCGCCGGCGATGCGCGCCAGCCACCCCCGCCGCGCGAGCTGATCGTGCCGCTGCCGCAACCCACGGGTCAGCTGTGGTGGCCGGCGTCCGACTGAGCGTCGTCAGTCCAGTTCCGCGATCTCAAGATCGACCGAGACGGCCGTCTGCTCCACGTACACGGCGCGCTGGCGGTCCGCGCTCACCGCGAGGCCCGCTCCGGGGGCGGCGTTTGGCAGGCCGCAGAGGCGCGAGATCGCCTCTGCATCCTCGGCATAGAAGGCGAGCACCGGGGCTTCACCGGGCGGGTTCAAGATGAACATCACGCCACCCGGCACGACCAGCCAGTCGTCGGCGTGCTCGGCCGCGAGGTCGGCGCTGACGAGGACGCCGTCGCTGTCCGGCGTCAGTCCCCGGCGCCAGAGGCCCGGACGGTCGGGTCGCGTGTAGTACAGGTGCTTGCCGTCGGCGGACTCCGCCGCGCGGGTTCCGCCGTCGGAGGTCAGCGTCACGTCACCGACAAACGTGGGCCAGGTCCGCCGGTGCAACTGCGGCATCGCGTCCGGGCCCGAGCGTGACGCGTAGTACAGGGTGCGGCCGTCGGCCGACAGTGAGGGTTCACCCGACAGGTGGTCGGTGGTGAGCGCGCGCCGGGCGCCACTGTCGGCGTCGACGGTGTAGAGGTCGCTCTCGCCGCGCACCCCGGCCGCGACGATCAGGCTCCTGCCGTCATGCGCCCAGTGCGGAGCCGCGACCCACTCGGCCTTTTCGTGTGTCAGCTGACGCGCATGGCTGCCGTCCGCGTCGGCGATCCACAGCTCGTCGTTGCCGCTGCGGTCGGATACGAAGGCGACGCGGCGGCCGTCCGGCGACAGGCTCGGTGCACGGTCCTCGCCGG
>CAITAM010000057.1 GCA_903890265.1 uncultured Pseudomonadota bacterium
CCACCGACGAGGGCCACGAGCACGGTAACGAGCGCATAGTTCGACAGTTGTGCGAGCCACGCCTCAAAAAACCGCCGCGTACTGTCAAAGAGAGTGAGCACAATAAAGAGCGGCCCTAGGCCCAACAACACCGCCACTGCGATCTGGGAGAGCGCGAGCAGGAACGCCGTGTAGACGCACAACAGCCCGACGAACAGGTAGACGAGGAGTGCCGCTAGCATCGCCGCAATGCTCTGTACGATCCCACCGCTACCCTGCAGCGATTCGGCAACCGTCTGGCCGTCGGCCCAAATCGCGTCCACCAGCGTGACGGGATCCGCCACCCCTAAGATCGCTGCCGCCAGTTGTCCGGGCGCTCGGGCAAAGGTGTCGACGAACAGGCCGTTGAACGCCCAGAGCTTGAGACCGAGCCCCAAGACGATCCCCAGCGTCAGCACCCGGCGTACCGCTTCCACCAGCGGTTCCTCGATGCGCCCGGACATCGAGAGCCATCCCCAGGCCATGACGTAGAGGGCGCCGAGCGTGATCACGGCGGGCTCGATCGCCGCGGCGACCGTGGCCGAGGTCTGGCCGACGTAGGTCCCCAGGATCCCCTGCAACCAGATGAAGAACTGGGCGAAGAACCCGGTCGCCACGGTGCCCTCAGTAGGTCACGGCGGGCAGGGCCGCCGCGCGCCCGACCCGGGCGACCGCCGCTTCCGCCGCCTGCTGGTTGGCCACGAGCTCTTGGGCCCGAATCAGCTGGTAGAGCGATGAGAGCTTGGCGTTGTCGTTTTCGAGCATGGCCTGCTCGACCTGGACCCGACCCTGCAGGTCGGCAATGGCTTTCGGGTCGGTCGCCACACCGATCTGACTGATGAGCGTCTGCAGGGTCGAAAACCGGATGCTCGTCTGCTGCAGGGCGGATTGGGTCAGGGTCTGCAGTAGCGCCGCGTTGTTTCTCCGGGTAACGAGGAGCTGGCGATCGGTGGCCGATAAACCGGCGAGCGCCGCCGGCGTCAGAACCGCGTTGGCCGTGACCGCCTGCGTCTGGGCCGCCCCGAGACCGCTGTAGATCCCGCCTGCCCCGTTCATCACGGACTGCAGCTGCCCGACAGACGTCGGCAGGTAATTGCGTTGCAGCGCCGTGAGCGGCAGGAGCTGTTGCATGCCGCGCGTGCCGGTTACCGCCGCGTACTGCTGGTTGAGCTGCTGGATTTGGCTCTGCATGCCCCGGATCTGTTGCTGCCAGTAGGAGGCCTGTTGGACGAGCTGACCCACGGCGGCGCCATCGAATACGGCCCACTGCGCACCGGCGGGTGCGGCGCTGACGAGCGTTCCCAAGAGAACCGCGAGGGAAGCCAACGAAAGGTATTTAGCGGGCACGGCGAGACTCCTCGTTGAGATGGGGTAACCACAGGGCCGGGGCCGCTCCGAATTCCTCGACGAGCCGATTGACCCGCTCGACCGTGCTCGCCCGACCGGAGATGACGGTCAGTTCGTAATCGAAGCCCTTGAGGTCTAGCTCACAGACCACGCTGTGGTGCCCGCTCTTGACCAGAAATCGGCGTGACCCGGGTTCGATCTGCTCGCGCAACAGCGTGAACTCACGCTCGGAGAGCCCGAAGCCGCCGACGTAGTCCGCGGCATTCGCATCCGCGTTCGGGAAAAAGACCTTGGTCGCGGTCTGCTCGACGAGCGTGCGGGCGATGGGGCTCGAGAGCACGTCGCTCGGGCTTTGGGTCGCAAAACCCCCGAGTGCATTGAGTTTTCGCCAGGTCTTGAGCCCGTCCTTCGCAAAGCTCTCGAAGGCGGGATCCGAGAGAATCTTCGAGAACTCGTCCATCCAGACGGCGAGCCGCCGCCCGTCGAGAAGCTGTCGCGTCAGGTGAAAGAGATAGCTCGTGATCGGACCGCGGGTCACGGCGTGATCGAGAAAGTCCGTGACGTCAAAACCGACGAGTTTTTGGGTCTGGAGCAGGGGCGCGATCCGGTCCTCCGTCTGGTCAAACACCCAGGCGTAGTCCCCGCCCGCGACGGCGCACCAGGGGACGAGACGGGCGTGCACGCCGTCCGGATCGGTCGGATCGAGAAACTCCAGCACGCGTGACAGACGGCGCACCGCCGGATCGAGCGCGTAGGTGCCGGCCAGCGCCGCGGTGATCTCGCCCTGGTCCCGCACGGAGAGCAGCTGTCCGGATCGGCTGACAAGGCGACCGAGGAGGCCCGTGAGGAACTCACGGTTCGGCGCGGTATCGGGTAGCGCCAGCGGGTTGAACCCGGTCGGCACCCCGGTCTGGAGGGGGCGGTACTCGCCGCCGAG
>CAITAM010000058.1 GCA_903890265.1 uncultured Pseudomonadota bacterium
GACCTCGACCGCGCCGCGCACGTCGAGGCGCGCGGGATCGATGACCGTGACGCCCGCGGTCATGAGCTCCACGGCCCGCCGGCGGCGGTAGTGCCCCTCGACCTCGGCCAGCTGCAGCTTGTCGTTGATGCCGAGCACCTCGGGCACGGTCGGTGCCGCCACGGCCTCGACCCGAAAGCCCGCCCTGACCGCGGCCGCGACGACGTCCGTCAGGTAGTACTCGCCCTGCGCGTTGTCATTCTTGAGCGCGGCGAGAAAGCCGGCGAGCGCCCCGGCCGGCGCGCAGAGGAGCCCCGTGTTCACCTCATCGACCGCGAGCTCCTTGCGGGTCGCGTCCTTCTGCTCGACGATCCGGTACACCGTGCCCGCGTTGTCGCGCAACACGCGACCGTAGCCGGTGGGATCGGGCAGTCGCACCGACAGCAGCGAGACCGTGCGCTCACCGGCCGCGTCCACCAGCCGGCGCAGCGTCGCCGGTTCCACTAGCGGCACGTCACCGTAGAGCACGAGCACGAGATCCTCGGGCGGGACCGCGGGCATCGCCTGCATCACGGCGTGCCCCGTGCCTTTCTGCTCGGCCTGCAGCGCGAAATGCAGGCCGGGCTCAGTGAGCGCCGCGCGCACGGCCTCGCCGCCGTGGCCGATGACGACGTGGATCGATGACGCGCCGAGTGCGCGTGCCGCCTCAATGACGTGCCGGACGAGCGGCTTGCCGGCGATCGGCTGCAGGACCTTCGGCAGGTCGCTCTTCATCCGCTTGCCCTGGCCCGCGGCCAGGATGACGACACTCAGTCCCATAGCAATTCGAGGCTCCGCTTCGTGCGCTGATCGCTGATCGCTGATTGCCAATTGTCGCACGCCGGGCCGGGGCCGGGCAGCCGCGCCGTCAGCCGAGCGGCAGGTGGTGCGGACGGACCAGCATGTGCCAGTCCTGGTGCTCCTCGAGGATGACACCGATCGCATCGCGCACCGCCTCGCGCAGCGCGCCGGCGCTGCCCTCGGCCTCGCGGGCGGCGGCCGCCTGGATCCGCCCGACAGCCGCTTTCAGCTCGTCGACCAGGCGCTCCGAGGTCACGGCGAGCCGGTACGACTCGGACTGCGCCAGCGCGCCGTGCAGCGAGGCGCCGAGGGCGGGGAAGAACGTCGTCATGACCGACAGCCACAGCGAGTGCACCACGAGATGCACGAGGGCCCCGACCGCGGTGACGGCGAAGAGCCTGGTGTTGATCGCGTGCACCCGGTGCAGCAGTGCCCGCTGGCGCTTCGCGACGCGCGAGTGGTAGTGGCGCTGGTCGTTCAGGAGTTCGATCGTGTAGCGGGCGTAGTCGGCCCGAAAGTCCGCTGCCTCCCAGGCGTCCCTGAGCGCCTCGGCAGCCAGCGGCTCGTTCGCAATGCAAAGCGTCGTGACGTCGTCGGCCTTGTCGACCGGCTGAACGCTGTCGTAGACCCGCGCGTACCAGTTGTCGGGCTTAGGCCCCGGCGCCGCAAAATCCACGAGCGGCGCGATCACCGGCAGGTACCAGGTGAGCTCCGCCTGGGTGCGGGTCCACAGCCACTGGCCCTGCCAGTCGCGGCGGTGGCCGATGAAATAGATCACGCCGACGACGAAGATGATCTGGACTTCGCACAGCGCCCAGATAAAGAGCCACGGGTGCATGCCGTGCCGGCTGTCGTCCCAGCCGAGCGCAAGCGGCATGACGGCGAACAGCACGGCGACCGCGGACAGCAGGTAGATCGACCAGAAGGCGCTCCGGTAGCGGTGGCCGAAATCGACCGCCAGGCCGTCAAAGCGCTGGTGCGTGCCGGCGATGGCGCTGATGAGTCCCTGCAGCCGCCTGGGCGGCACGGGCCGTGCGGGTGCCGGGCCGACCCCGAGGTCGACACCGAAGAGCAGCACGCGCTGGATGAACTGGTGCAGGGCCATACGCTCAGCTCTCGTCGGCAATGGAGTAGGTTTGGGCGAAGATCTCGGCACCGACGATACCGAAACTGCCGTCGCCGTAGTCGACCAGCCAGTCGCCCGGCCGGCCCTCGAGCCGGGACTGCCCGTCGCGCAGAAGGACCGCGAAGGGCTCGCCCATGCGGATCGCGAGCACCTCGTTCGGCAGCGTGAGGTAGACCCCCGACTCGCCGTGCTGGGTCGGCGCCAGCGCCTGGTACTTTTCATCGAACTTGTCGGACGAGACCGGCCAGCGCTCACCGTCGACGCCCGTGACGATCGCATCCTCCGCCTCGGCCTGCACGATCCCTTCGCGTGTCAGTACCGGCCCCGCGACCGCGGCAAAGCGCACCGAGACCGCGGTCTCGCGCTTCGTGGCCCGCACGTGGGTGGGGTCCTGCAGAACCTCGCGGGCATAGCCCTCGACGCCGGACGCGACGAAGGTACGTGCCGGTCGCGCGGTCACGACCGGACCCCGGCAAGCGGACAGGGACTACGCGTAGGCAGGGCTGACATCACAACGCCCGAGCTTCGATGATCCCGCGCCCCCGGTCAAACGGCCGGCGCGCCGGGTATCGCGCAGGTCCGCCGGCAGACCCGCGACGAGACCCGCGGGTCGGTCCAAAGGGCCGGCGGCGGCTGCCGCCGGCCCGCGGCTCCTACTTCGACTCCTGCACCAGGCGGCCGTTCAGCGGCTGCGTCGGGCGGGCATTCATCGGGTAGCGCTTCTGGAACTTGGCGAGCTGGGCGCCCGACACCTCGACGGCGTTCTTCAGGACGAACCAGCGCACGTGCTCACTGCACGGCGGGGTCGTGAGCGAGCCCTCGAACGTGTAGTAGCCGTGGTTCTCCGGCAGCAGGTCGGCAATGTTGAAGCTGGTGCCGGCGACCGCCGTCTCTTTGGTGCCCTCGGCCGGGAAGTTATCGAACACCGGGGCGAGCGTCGCGTTGGCCTTGCCCTTGCGGATCAGGACGCCGACCACGGCGAGTTCGCCGTTCGCGTTCTTGTGCACGATGTGCGCGACCATCGAGTAGCGACGGCCGTGCATGCGCTCCTCCGACGGCGTGTGGAAGTGCACCTGGGCGAAATCGTAGTGATCGCCGCCGACGGTGAAGCCGCCGCTGCCGGCCGGCGCGTTGACCTGGAACGAGTGGCCGGTGTCGGTGACGGTGAGCGGGAAGGCGGTGTAGCTGAACTCGAGCGCCGGCAGGTCCTTCCTGACCGCCTTCTCGATGTTGATCGGCGACTGCGCCTTGCCGATGCCGCAGGTGGCGAAGGCCTCGTCTTCCGCGGCCCAGTGCGCCGGACCGGTGGGGCCGCTGTAGGTCCAGTGGGCGGGTGCGTCGGCGGCGGCGGCCGAGCCCGCGGCAAGGACCGCGGCAAGGGCGGCCGCGCGGACGGCGGTGCTGATCAGGTTTGGCATCGTCACTCCCTCAGTGTGGCAGGCAGCCGGATGACCGCCATGTGGCGGATCATAGCCGACGCCCGCGTTGCGAAGGTGACGGCTAATGAACGGCTAAGGGTGCGCCGGAGGGGTCGGCAAAATCGCCCGGACCCGGGCGCGGGTGCCGGGACGAAGGCCCGGCACCGGGGGCGGTGCGCCTCAGCTGCGCACCTTGCGCAGCTTCTCGATCATGCGCAGCTGCACCATCGCCCGGGCGAGCTCGGCCTGCGCCTCGGCGATGTCGATGGTCGAGTTGCGGTCGCTCAGCGCCTCCTCGGCCTGCTGGCGTGCCTTCATCGCCTGCGCCTCGTCGAGGTCGTGGGCGCGCAGCGCGGTGTCCGCGAGTACCGTGACCCGGGTCGGCTGGATCTCGAGCGCCCCGCCACCGACGTAGAACGACTGCTCGTCCCCGGCCGGCAGCTTGACCCGCACCTCACCCGCCTTCAGCAGGGTGAGGAGCGGCGCGTGACGCGGCGCCACGCCGATCTCGCCCTGGGTCGCCGGCACGAACACCATGGCCGCCTCGCCGGAGAAAATCTGGCCTTCGGCGCTGACGATGTCGACGTTGATGGTGGATGCCACGGTCACTTACTCCGGCGTCAGACGAGCGTCTTCGCTTTCTCGACCGCTTCTTCGATGCCGCCGACCATGTAGAACGCCTGCTCGGGCAGGTGGTCGTACTCGCCGGCGATGATCGCCTTGAAGCCGCGGATGGTGTCCTTCAGCGGGACGATCTTGCCGTCCTGGCCGGTGAAGGTCTTCGCCACGTTGAAGGGCTGCGACATGAAGCGCTGGATCTTGCGCGCACGGCTCACCGTGAGCTTGTCTTCTTCCGACAGCTCGTCCATGCCGAGGATCGCGATGATGTCCTGCAGCTCCTTGTAGCGCTGCAGGATCGCCTGCACGCCACGCGCGGTGTTGTAGTGCTCCTCGCCGACGACCAGCGGGTCGAGCTGGCGGCTCGTCGAGTCGAGCGGGTCGACGGCCGGGTAAATGCCGAGGCTGGCGATCTGGCGCGACAGCACGACGGTCGCGTCAAGGTGCGCGAAGGTCGTGGCGGGCGACGGGTCGGTGAGGTCGTCGGCGGGCACGTAGACGGCCTGGATCGAGGTGATCGAACCGGTCTTGGTCGAGGTGATGCGCTCCTGCAGCACGCCCATCTCCTCGGCCAGCGTCGGCTGGTAGCCCACCGCGGAGGGCATACGGCCGAGCAGCGCCGACACTTCGGTGCCGGCCAGGGTGTAGCGGTAGATGTTGTCGATGAACAGCAGCACGTCGCGGCCGCGGCCCGAGGCCTGCTTCTCGTCGCGGAAGAACTCGGCCATCGTCAGGCCCGTGAGCGCGACGCGCAGGCGGTTGCCCGGCGGCTCGTTCATCTGGCCGTACACCATCGCCACCTTGTCCAGAACGCCCGCGTCCTTCATCTCGTGGTAGAAGTCGTTGCCCTCGCGGGTACGCTCACCGACGCCGGCGAACACCGACAGACCGGAGTGGGTCTTCGCGATGTTGTTGATGAGTTCGAGCATGTTGACCGTCTTGCCGACGCCCGCGCCGCCGAACAGGCCGACCTTGCCGCCCTTCGCGAACGGGATCAGGAGGTCGATGACCTTGATGCCGGTCTCGAGGATGTCCTGGCCGCCGGCCTGCTCGTCGTAGGACGGCGCCGGACGGTGGATTTCCCAGCGGGTGTCCGTCTGCACGGGGCCCGCCTCGTCCTGCGGGGTGCCGAGCACGTCCATGATGCGCCCGAGCGTGCCGGTGCCCACCGGCACCTTGATGCCGTGACCGGAGGCGGTGACCGCCATGCCGCGCTTGAGGCCTTCCGAGACGCCCATGGCGATGGTGCGGACGACGCCGTCGCCGAGCTGCTGCTGGACCTCGAGGGTCAGCCCGCCGTCGACGAGGAAGAGCGCCTCGTACACCTTGGGGATGTGCTCGCGCGGAAATTCGACGTCGATGACCGCGCCGATGATTTGCACGATTTTGCCGAGCGCCGGCGTCGTGACAGCATTCGTGGTGACAGCATTCATGGTGAGCTACCTGTGGTCTAAACCGCGGCCGCGCCGCCGACGATCTCCGAGATTTCCTTGGTGATCGCGGCCTGCCGGGCCTTGTTGTAAATGAGCTGCAATTCTTCGATGAGCTTGCCCGCGTTGTCGGTCGCGCTCTTCATGGCGACCATGCGCGCCGCCATTTCGGACGCGACGTTCTCGACCGCGCCCTGGTAGACCTGCGACTCGACGTAGCGGGTCAGGAGGCCATCCAGGATGTCCGCCGCGGACGGCTCGTAGATGTACTCCCAGTGCTGCTGCAGGTCCGGGGAGGAGACGACCTCGGCCGGGATCAGCTGCTGCACGATGGGCTTCTGGCTCATCGTGTTCAGGAAGCGGTTGTTGACAAGGTAAAGCGCGTCGATCTTGCCTTCCTTGTACATGTCGAGCATCACGGTCACCGGGCCGATCAGCGAGTCGAGGTGCGGGCGGTCGCCAAGATGCGTCACCGAGGCCACGATCGGCAGGCGGACGCGCTTGAAGAACTGCAGCGCCTTCGAGCCGATGACGCACAGCTGCACGTCCACGCCCTTGGCCTGCCAGTCCCGGATCTGCACCAGCACCGACTTGAAGAGGTTGACGTTGAGACCACCGCAGAGGCCGCGGTCGGTGCTGACGATCACCATGCCGACCGACTTCACCGGACGCTCGACGAGGTAGGGATGCCGGTAGTCGGGGTTCGCGATCTGCAGGCGGCCGATCACCTCGCGCATCTTCTCGGCATAGGGGCGCGCTGCACGCATGCGGTCCTGGGCGCGGCGCATCTTCGACGCCGCGACCATTTCCATCGCCTTGGTGATCTTCTGCGTGCTCTTCACGCTAGCGATCTTGGTGCGGATCTCTTTGGCGCCGGCCATCTATTCGATTCCCGTGTGAATGCGGCGAAGGGGTCTCAAAGACCCGCCACGAACTCTTCGCAGCACTTCTTGAGGGCCGCCTCGGTGTCCTTGGAGAACTTCGGCGTGTCGTTGATCGCGTTGAGCAGCGCGGCGTGGTTGGTACGCGCGAACGACTGCAGCTGGGCCTCGGTATCGACGACCTTGCGGCGGTCGACCTTGTCGAAGAAGCCGTTGTTGACCGCGTACAGCGACAGCGCCATCTCGGCCACCGACATCGGCGCGTACTGCTTCTGCTTCATGAGCTCCATGACGCGCTGGCCGCGCTCGAGCTGGCGACGGGTCGCCTCGTCGAGGTCGGACGCGAACTGCGAGAACGCGGCGAGCTCACGGTACTGCGCAAGCGCGAGGCGGATACCGCCGCCGAGCTTCTTGATGATGTCGGTCTGTGCCGCACCACCGACTCGCGACACCGAGATACCGGCGTTGATGGCCGGCCGGACGCCCGAGTTGAAGAGGTCGGTCTCGAGGAAGATCTGGCCGTCGGTGATCGAGATGACGTTGGTCGGCACGAACGCGGTCACGTCGCCCGCCTGGGTCTCGATGATCGGCAGGCCGGTCAGTGAACCGGTCTTGCCCTTGACGCGGCCGTTGGTCGCCTTCTCGACGTACTCCTCGTTGACGCGCGCCGAACGCTCGAGCAGGCGCGAGTGGAGGTAGAACACGTCGCCGGGATAGGCCTCGCGGCCCGGCGGGCGGCGCAGCAGCAGCGAAATCTGGCGGTAGGCCACGGCCTGCTTCGACAGGTCGTCGTAGACCACGAGCGCGTCTTCGCCGTTGTCCATGAAGTACTCGCCCATGGCGCAGC
>CAITAM010000059.1 GCA_903890265.1 uncultured Pseudomonadota bacterium
GGACTTCGCGAACTCATTCCGTGCAATCGCGCGCGGCGAGACGGTGGCCCGGGCCGCCGCCGACCGGCTGGCACGTTTCAGCGTGCCGGATGACGAGTACCGTGCCTGGCGCAGTGCCCGCGTCCGCCCCCCGGCGCCGACCTACACGGCCGTTCGCGTCGACACGACGCGCCTGCGCCACGTGACACCGGCGGCGGTCACCGCGCGCCTTGGCAGCGCCGTGACGCCGCAGAACATCGACTCCCGCGTCGACGAACTGATGGGCACCGGCGACTTCGAACGCGTCGACGTGCACGGTGAACCCACCCCCGACGGTGACGTCCTCGTGGTTCGTCCGGTCGAAAAATCCTGGGGCCCGAACTACCTGCACGTTGGCATCGCGCTTGGCGCCGACTTTTCCGGCGGCAGTGATTTCACGATGTACGCGGATCACCGCGAGACCTGGCTCAACGACCGCGGCCTCGAATGGCGACTGCACGGCAGCGTCGGCCGGACCAACAGCCTGGTCAGTGAACTGCGCCAGCCGCTCGACAGCGGCCGCGACTGGTTTGTCAGCGGACTGCTCGGCGCCCGGCGCGAGCAACGCAATGTCTACGTCGATGCGGCGCCCCTCGCGACCTACCGGCTCGGCGAACTCGATGGCTTCGCGGGCCTCGGCCGCAGCTTCGGCACCAGTGCCGAGTTCGTGCTGGGCGCCGGCGTCGAGTCGGCCGTGCCGCGCTATTTCAGCGGCATCAGTGCGCCGTCGTTCGATGGCAAGCCGCAGGATGCGAGCGAGATCCGGGCCCGGTTCGTGGCCGATACGCTCGACAATCTCGATTTCCCGCAGGCCGGCCACTTCGTGCTGTTCGACACCCAGCTCGCTCGTCCCGCGCTTGGCAGCCAGCTTCACTACGACCGGCTGTCCGCGACGCTGAGCCAGGCGCTGGGCAGCGGCGGCAACAGCCTGCTGCTGACCAGTCGATTCTCCACCTCGGCCGGTTCGCCACTGCCGTTTTATCGTGGCTTCTCGCTCGGCGGGTTCCTCAACCTCTCGGGGCTGCGCGAGGACCAGCTGGTCGCGGAGCGCGAAGTCTTCCTGCGCGCCGTGTTCAGGCACCGGCTGTTGTCGGGCGGGGACCTGCTGCCCGGGCTCTTCGTCGGTGCGTCCCTGGAAGGCGCTGATGCACGTGACCTCATCAACCCGCTCGGCACCGACGTCAACGGGCATCTGATGCCGGCGAACCTGAAGGTCGGCGCCGCTTCACTGTTTCTCTCCGCGCAGTCGGTGCTCGGCCCGGGCTACCTTGCGCTCGGCCACTCGCGCGCCGGCCAGACGGCTGTGTACCTCTATTTCGGCAGGCCGTGACCGCAAGCCGCAGCGGACGCGAGCGGCGCCGCACCGTGATCGTCGTCGCGCTCGTCACGGTCCACGTGCTGGCACTCGCCGTGTTCTTGCTGCGCACCGTGCAGGCCGGGTACCTCGCGCGGGTGCTCGACGCCCGGGAGCAGTGGCGGGCCGGAAACCTCACCGGCGCCGCGGCGCTCTACCAGAACTTTGCCGAGGATTACCCTTGGTTCAGCCGCCCGCTCCTGCTGTTTGAAGACTACCCGAGCCGGGCACGCGCCTGGTACGCGCTCGGTCGGATCGAGGCCGAACGCGGTAACCGCGACGCGGCGCTGCATGCCTACCGGGAGGCCATGCATGCCGAGGCGGGACTCGGCCAGCGCGAGTACCGCAATCTGCTGCTGGAGGCAGGCATGGCGGGCGTCCTCGCGGATGACGCCCGACAGCGCCTCGCTTCGCATGCCGATGACCTCGCGGCGTGGTGGGATCTCGGTGCGTCGGAACTCGCGCTTGGCCACGCGGACGCGGCCGTGCACGCCTACGCCGCGGCCCTTGATCACCTGCCGGCCTGGCTCAGCGCGCACACGCGCGCCAGCAGCCGTGGCAGCCTCACCGCCGAGGAGGGTGACCTGCGCGGCCTGCTGTCGGTCGCCCTGCTCAAGGCAGGAGCGGTCGACCGCTCGCGCGCGGAGTGCGACTGGCTGTCCCGGCGGCAGCGCGCGGACGAACACTTCGATCAGCTGTGCAGCGCCTACCTGCTCGCGGCCGCGGGCGACAGCAAGGGCGCGCAGCGACGACTGCAGGGTTACACGCCGTCGGGTCCCGAGCACCGCGCACTGGCGGCAGCGCTCGCCGGCGACTCAGGCGCCGCCGCGCACTAGCCGGCGGCGACGAGGGCTGCGATTCGTGTCGCGGTCTCGAGCGCGGCGAGGCCCTGGGCGCCGCCGACCAGCGGCGGCTCGCCGGTGCGAGCGCAGTGCAGGAACGCCTCGATCTCGGCCTTGAGGGCGTCGCCCTGCTCGTAACTGCGCTCGTCAATCGCGACCTGCGGCGTGCCGTCCGCGGCCAGGGCGTCGCCGCGACGGATGACCGTCAGGATCTTCTGCTGCAGGTCGACCGACAGGTACGCATCGTCCTGGAAAACGCGGATCTTGCGTTCCGTCTTCATGCTCACGCGGCTCGCCGTCACGTTCGCGACGCAGCCACCGTGAAAGCGCAGACGCGCGTTGGCGATGTCGAGGTCGTCCGAGAACACGCGCGATCCGACGGCGTCGATCGCCTCGAGTGGTGCGCCGACGATGGACTGGATGAGATCGATGTCGTGGATCATGAGATCGAGCACGACGCTGACGTCGGTGCCCCGGGTGCGAAACGGAGCCAGGCGATGCGACTCGATGAAGCGCGGGCGGGTAATGACCCCGCCGATCGCCTGCACGGCGGCGTTGAAGCGCTCGAGATGACCGACCTGCAGCACGCGCTCGGCCCGCGCCGCGCAGGCAATGAGGTCCTCGGCCTCGGCTACCGTGACCGTGATCGGTTTCTCGACCAGCACGTGCGCGCCGGCACCGAGGAAGGCACGGGTCACCTCGTGGTGGGTCGGGGTCGGGGTGGCGATCGACACCACGTCGACCTTGCCCAGCATTTCATGCCAGTCGGCGTACGCCTCGCAGCCGACCTCGGCCGCGACCCGCGCCCGGGTGGCGGGATCGGGGTCGGCGACGCCGACCAGCCGGCAATCGCCCAGGACCGCGTATTTCTGCGCGTGGAAGCGACCGAGGTAGCCGACGCCGACCACGCCGGCCCGCAGCGGTGCCGCGCTCATCGCCGCGCTCCGCGCCTGCCGGGGCCGCGACCTGAAATGCCGTCGATGACTGTCATGATTCCCCCGTTGCCCGGGCGCCACAGCAGGCGCCACAGCCCGCGCCGGCGATTGTCGCGGCAGCAAGGCCCAGTCATCATAGCGAATCGTCCCGCAAAGACCTGTCCATGACCGCCAGAGCGTCCCGCACCCGCCGCCCGCCCGTCCGCCGCCGCACGCTGGGTGGCGAGGCCCTCTTCCTGATGACGGGCCTCGCCCTTGGCGTGCTCGCCGTGCCGGTGGCGGTGTACGTCGCCGGCAGCCGGGTGCTCGGCGCCTACGGCGGGCAGGGCCCGGAAGCGTTCTTTGCCAGCCTGTACGGTGACCTCGTGCGCCTGCAGCCCGCGGCCCTCCTGCTGACCCTGACGCCACTCGCCTGCCTTTACTTATTGCGCCCGCTGCTCCGCCGGGCCTTTGCCCGCGGCTAGCACGGACCGCCGGGCACTCAAGAAACGCTGCCCGGCGGCCGCTATTGAGGGTACCCGGGAGCGTCACGGCACGCCCCGACACCCCTTATTTCCGCGATGGCGACGGCGGTGGCATGACCCCTGAACTCGACCAGCAGCTGCGCGCACTCTCGAACTTCCCGTCCCCGCCCGGCATCGCCGCGCGGCTTATCGAGCTTGCGCAGGACCCGGATCTCGACATCGCCAAGGTCGGGGCGACGATCTCGATCGATCCGGCGCTCACCACGAAGATTCTGCGCATCGCGAATTCACCGATGTACGCGCAGCGGCGGCGCAGCGAGACGCTGCGCCAGGCGCTCGTGGTCCTCGGCCTGAACGCCACCTTGTCGCTGTCGCTGTCCTTTTCACTGGTCAAGGCACTGCGCGGGGCGAAGCCCAACGGCGTGAATCATCCCCTCTTCTGGCGCCGCAGCCTGCTGTCCGGACTCGCCGCGCGCGGCCTCGGCGAGGCC
>CAITAM010000060.1 GCA_903890265.1 uncultured Pseudomonadota bacterium
CGCCAACCACCCGGTGCAGGACCTCGCGACGAAGCGCGTGCTGATCTCCAGCCAGAACCACGGCTTTGCGGTGGACGAGGCGACCCTGCCGCCGAGTGTGCGGGCGACGCACCGCTCGCTGTTTGACGGTTCGCTGCAGGGTATCGCGCTTGCCGACCGGCCGGCGTTCGGTTTCCAGGGCCACCCCGAAGCGGGTCCCGGGCCGCACGACGTGGCCTCGCTCTTCATCCAGTTCGGCGAAATGATGATCAAGCGCGTCCTGGCACAGGCACGCGGCCGCGACAGGGCCCAGGGGCGCTCCCCGCGCGGCTGAGCACGGCCGGTCGCGGCCTACGGGTGGTACGCAGCGGCACGAGGCTGCGTGCCGACATGATTTGCGGTTAAGCGCGGCGTACCAGCCTCTCCGCGCCCACGAGCGAGACGAATGCCAAAGCGTACTGATTTAAAGAGCATCCTGATCATCGGCGCCGGGCCGATCGTCATCGGCCAGGCCTGCGAGTTCGACTACTCCGGCGCCCAGGCCTGCAAGGCGCTGCGCGCCGAGGGCTACCGGGTCATCCTCGTCAATTCGAACCCGGCCACGATCATGACCGATCCCGAAATGGCGGACGCGGTCTACATCGAGCCCGTGCAGTGGCGCACGGTCGCGCGGATCATCGAGAAGGAGCGGCCCGACGCGCTCCTGCCGACGATGGGCGGGCAGACGGCACTCAACTGCGCGCTCGACCTCGTCCGCGAGGGCGTGCTCGAGAAATTCGGCTGCGAGCTCATCGGCGCGTCGCGGGATGCGATCGACATGGCCGAAGACCGCGAGCGCTTCCGCCACGCGATGAAGGACATCGGTCTTGACACACCGCGCGCGCGGATCGCGCACACCCTCGACGAGGCGCTCAGCCTGCAGCCGGACATCGGCTTCCCGACGGTCATCCGCCCGTCGTTCACGCTCGGCGGCAGCGGCGGTGGCATCGCCTACAACCGCGAGGAGTTCGAGCAGATCGTGGCCCGCGGGCTCGATGCCTCGCCGACCACCGAGGTGCTCCTCGAGGAGTCGGTGCTCGGCTGGAAGGAATACGAGATGGAGGTCGTGCGTGATCACGCCGACAACTGCATCATCGTCTGCGCCATCGAGAACCTCGATCCGATGGGCGTGCACACCGGCGATTCGATCACGGTAGCACCGGCCCAGACGCTGACGGATCGCGAGTACCAGCGCCTGCGTGACGCCTCGATCGCGGTCCTGCGCAAAATCGGCGTCGATACCGGCGGTTCGAACGTGCAGTTCGCGGTCAGCCCCGAGGACGGCCGGGTGCTCGTCATTGAGATGAACCCGCGCGTGTCGCGCTCCTCGGCGCTGGCCTCGAAGGCGACCGGCTTCCCGATCGCGAAGATCGCCGCCAAGCTCGCGGTGGGCTACACGCTGGATGAACTGCGCAACGACATCACCGGGGGCGCCACGCCCGCGTCGTTCGAACCGACGATCGACTACGTCGTCACCAAGATCCCGCGCTTCACGTTCGAGAAATTCCCCGGCGCCAACCGCCACCTCACGACCCAGATGAAATCGGTCGGCGAGGCGATGGCGATCGGCCGCACCTTCCAGGAGTCGCTGCAGAAGGCGCTGCGCAGCCTCGAGAACGGCTGGGACGGACTCACCGAGCAGCTTGCGATGCCGCTCACCGACGAGCAGAGCACGGCGCTCGCCGATGAACTGCGCCACCCCGGGCCCAATCGCCTGCTGTACGTGGCGGACGCCTTCCGCGCCGGCTGGTCGCGGGCCCGCGTGCACGAGCACAGCCGGATCGATCCCTGGTTCCTGGCGCAGATCGAGGATCTCGTCGTGGCGGAAGCGGCGGTGCGCGACGGCGGCCTCGCGGCCCTCGATGCCGCGCGACTGCGGGTACTGAAGCGCAAAGGCTTTGCGGACGCCCGGCTCGCGCGGCTCCTCGGTATCGAGGAGTCCGTGGTGCGCAAGCGTCGCCACGCCTTTGGCCTTCACCCCGTCTACAAGCGGGTGGACACCTGCGCCGCAGAGTTCGCCACCAACACCGCCTATCTCTACTCGACCTACGAGGAGGAGTGCGAGGCGGAGCCGACCGCGCGGCGCAAGATCATGATCCTCGGCGGTGGTCCGAACCGGATCGGCCAGGGCATTGAGTTCGACTACTGCTGCGTGCACGCCGCGCTCGCCCTGCGCGAAGACGGTATCGAGACCATCATGGTCAACTGCAATCCGGAGACCGTGTCGACCGATTACGACACCTCGGATCGCCTGTACTTCGAGCCGCTGACACTCGAGGACGTGCTGGAGATCGTTCTCAAGGAAAAGCCGGCGGGGGTCATCGTGCAGTACGGCGGGCAGACACCGCTCAAGCTCGCCAAACCACTCGCCGCGCTCGGCGTGCCGATCATCGGCACGTCGCCGGACTCGATCGACGTCGCCGAGGACCGGGAACGGTTCCAGCAGCTCATCCAGCAGCTCGGGCTGAAGCAGCCGGCGAATGCCACCGCACGGGTCGAGGAGCAGGCGGTCCTCCTCGCGCGCGAGGTCGGCTACCCGCTCGTGGTCCGCCCGTCCTACGTGCTCGGCGGCCGTGCGATGGAGATCGTCTTCAACGAGGACGACCTGCGGGTGTACATGACCGAGGCGGTCAAGGTCTCGAACGACAGCCCGGTGTTGCTCGACCGTTTCCTCGACGTCGCGACCGAGGTGGACGTCGATGCCGTCTGCGACGGCAAGGACGTGCTGATCGGCGGCATCATGGAGCACATCGAGCAGGCCGGCGTCCACTCCGGGGACTCCACCTGCTCGCTGCCGCCGTACGCCCTGTCGGTGGAGATCCAGGACGAGCTGCGCGCCCAGACCCGCAAGCTCGCGCTCGGTCTGGCCGTGGTCGGGCTCATGAACGTGCAGTTCGCGATCCAGAACGGCGTCATCTACGTGCTCGAGGTCAATCCGCGCGCGGCGCGCACCGTGCCGTTCGTCTCGAAGGCGACCGGGCTGCCGCTGGCCAAGATCGCGGCCCGCGTGATGGCGGGTGCGACGCTTGCGAGCCTCGGCTCGCCCGTCGAGAGAATTCCGTCGTACTTCTCGGTCAAGGAAGCGGTGTTCCCGTTCGCCAAGTTCCCCGAGTCGGATCCGATCCTCGGTCCCGAGATGAAGTCGACCGGCGAGACGATGGGCACCGGCATGACCTTCGGCGAAGCCTACGCCAAGGCGCAGGCCGGGTCCGGGGTGGTGCTGCCGCGCAGCGGCGTGTGCCTGCTGTCGGTCCGGGGCCGCGACAAGCCCGGCGCGGTGGAGCTCGCGCGGCTGCTGATCGCGCGCGGCTTCGAGATCGTCGCGACCGAAGGCACGGCTGCCCAGCTCACGCAGTCCGGCGTGGCCTGCCGGCGGGTGCTCAAGGTCCGCGAGGGGCGACCGCACATCGTCGACATGATCAAAAATGACGAAATCCACCTCATCGTCAACACGACCGAGGGGAAGCAGGCGGTGCGCGAGTCGCGGCCGATACGCCGTGAGGCGGTGGCGCGCAAGGTCACTTACTATACGACCCTGTCCGCAGCCCGCGCGACATGCGATGCATTGGACCACCTTGAGGAGGTGGAGGTGCACCGGCTGCAGGATCTGCACAAGGAGTTCAATCGTGAAGCGTAGCCCGATCACCGTTCAGGGCGCGGAACGCCTGCGCGCGGAACTGAAGCGGCTGAAGGCCGAGGACCGGCCCGCCGTGATCCGTGCCATCGCCGAGGCCCGTGGCCACGGCGACCTGTCGGAGAACGCCGAGTACCACGCCGCACGCGAACAGCAGGGGTTCATCGAGGGTCGCATCAACGAGATCGAGTCGCGCCTCGGCAACACCGAAATCATCGACGTGAAGACCCTGCCGCACAACGGCCGGGTGGTGTTTGGCGTGACGGTCGATCTCGAGGCCCAGGCGGACGGCAGCCGGGTCACCTACCAGATCGTCGGCGAGGACGAAGCGGACATCCGGCTCGGTCTGATCGCGGTGACCTCGCCGATCGCCCGGGCGCTGGTCGGCAAGGAGGAGGGCGACGTCGTCGACGTGGCCGCTCCCGGCGGTATCCGTTCCTACGAGATTGTTGCGGTGCGCTACGAGTGACCGTGTGGCGTCGCCTCGCGCTCGGCCTGTGGAGCGGGTGGCTGGTGGCGCAGGGGGCGGTGTTCGCGCCGCTCGCCTTCGCGGTCCTGGCCGAGCGGACGACGGCCGGGCGCTTCGCGGCCGCGGGGTTCACGACGGTGGCCTACGGTTCGCTCGGCTTCGGCCTCGTCTGCTACCTGCTCAGGCCCCGCACCGTCGGCCGGCAGGGCCGGGCGCTGCTGCTGGCCCTGGCACCGGGCGCCCTGCTGCTTGCCAGCCATGTCGCGCTGTCACCGCTGATCGCCGGTCACGGCCCGTACTTCGCCGCGGCCCACGGCGCGGGCACGCTGATCTACGGCGTGGCGACGCTGCTCGTGCTCGGGATGTGGTGGCAGGACGAGCGCCGGTCCCTGCGCTGACCGGCCAGGGGCTCAGGCCGGCAGTACAATCTTCGAGGCGCGGGGTTTCGGCCGGAAATAGAGTCCGACGTGGCCGATCCGCGTGACGAGCACGCTGCGGGTGCGTGCGGCGAGGCTCGCGAAGGCTTCGTCCCGGCTCTCCCGGTCGGCGGCCTGGACCCGCACCTTGACGAGTTCGTGGTCGGTCAGCGCACGGTCGAGTTCGGCGATCACCGAGTCGGACAGGCCGAGCTTGCCGAGGTTCACGAGGGGATGCAGGGCGTGGCCGAGGCCGCGCAGGTGCTTTTTCTGGCGTTCGTTCAGTTCGGGTGAGGTCTCCATGGGCGCGATTATAGGGGCAGGCGGCGGCGGCGGGCCGCGACTTCGCCGGTGCGCCGGGATCTAGGCCGTGGCGAAGCGCAGCAAAAGCAGCCAGGCGTGGCTCGAGGAGCACCACAACGACGAGTACGTGCGTCGCGCGCAGAAGGAGGGCTGGCGCTCGCGGGCGATCTACAAGCTCGAGGAAATCGACCAGGCCGAGGGGCTGATCCGGCCCGGCATGACGGTCGTTGATCTCGGCGCCGCGCCCGGCGGCTGGAGCCAGTACGCGGCCAAGGTCATGAAAGGACAGGGCTCGATATTCGCGCTCGACATCCTGCCCATGGACGCGCTGCCCGGGGTCGAGGTGCTGCTCGGCGATTTTCGCGAGGACGAGGTGCTGGAGACGCTGCTGCGCTCGGTCGGCAGCCGCGGTGTCGACCTTGTAATGAGTGACATGGCTCCCAATATGGCTGGGGTGGACGCGATCGATCAGCCCCGGGCGATGTATCTTGTGGAACTGGCGCTCGACCTGTCACTCAAGGTCCTGCGCCCCGGTGGCTCGTTTCTCGCCAAGATGTTCCAGGGAGCCGGGTTTCAGGAATTTGTTCGCGACATCCGGCCGCATTTCACGCAGGTGAAGCTGAAAAAGCCGAAGGCGTCCAGGGCACGGAGCCCCGAGGTGTATTTGCTGGCGAGCGGTCGACGGATGGTGTAACGTCGATTGTAAACCGATGATTTATCTGGCTCGAACCGCAATGACCGGGTCCGGGTCGTGGGTGACCGGTTAGGTTCCGCCGATCGTCCGGGCCGCCTTCGCAAGGCGTGCCCGTTGCGGCCGAACAGACCTTTCACGTCAGGAGCGCCGGCCGCGGCATCCGTTAGACGTCGCCGGTGGCGGATGGGTCCGTTGCCCGGCAAGGAGCGTTACGTTGAACGATTTATCGAAGAATCTCGTCCTGTGGTTCGTGATCGCGGTGGTGCTGTTCGCCGTGTTCTCCAGTTACGGGACCCGCCAGGGCGCACCGCAGGCGATGCCCTACTCGCAGTTCCTGAGCGAGGTCGACGCGAACAACATCCGCGAGGCCACGATCAAGGGCGAGGAAATCAGCGGGGTGAAGGCCAACAACGAGCAGTTCATCACCTACAGCCCGGAGACCGAGAACACGGCGCTCATCGGTTCGCTGAAGAACCACGGCGTCAAGTTCGGCGCCGCTCCGCCCGAGCGGCAGGGCGTGCTGATGCAGCTCTTCCTGTCGTCCTTCCCGATCCTGCTGCTGATCGGCGTGTGGATCTACTTCATGCGCCAGATGCAGGGCGGCGCCGGTGGCCGTGGCGCGATGTCGTTCGGCAAGAGCCGCGCCCGTCTCCTCTCCGAAGACCAGGTCAACGTCACCTTCGCCGATGTCGCCGGCGTCGAGGAGGCGAAGGAGGAGGTCAAGGAGATCGTCGACTTCCTGAAGGACCCGGCCAAGTTCCAGAAGCTCGGTGGCAAGATCCCGAAGGGCGTGCTGATGGTCGGCAGCCCGGGTACGGGCAAGACACTGCTCGCCCGCGCCATCGCCGGCGAGGCCAAGGTGCCGTTCTTCACCATCTCGGGTTCGGATTTCGTCGAGATGTTCGTCGGCGTCGGTGCCTCCCGCGTGCGCGACATGTTCGAGCAGGCGAAGAAGCACGCGCCGTGCATCATCTTCATCGACGAGATCGACGCCGTCGGCCGTCACCGGGGTGCCGGGCTCGGCGGCGGGCATGACGAGCGCGAGCAGACCCTGAACCAGCTGCTCGTCGAGATGGACGGCTTCGAGGGCAACGAAGGCATCATCGTCATCGCCGCCACCAACCGCCCGGACGTGCTGGATCCCGCGCTGCTGCGCCCGGGCCGCTTCGACCGCCAGGTCGTGGTGCCGCTGCCGGACGTGCGCGGACGCGAGCACATCCTCAAGGTGCACATGCGCCGCGTGCCGATGTCAGACGACGTCAAGCCCGGCGTCATCGCCCGCGGCACGCCGGGGTTCTCCGGCGCCGATCTCGCCAACCTCGTCAACGAGGCGGCCTTGTTCGCCGCGCGCGCCAACAAGCGCATGGTGTCGATGGACGAGCTCGAGCGGGCCAAGGACAAGATCATGATGGGCGCCGAGCGCCGCTCGATGGTCATGACCGAGGACGAGAAGCGCCTCACGGCCTACCACGAGGCCGGGCATGCCATTGTCGGCCTCACCGTGCCCGAGCACGACCCGGTCTACAAGGTGACGATCATCCCGCGCGGGCGCGCGCTCGGCGTCACGATGTTCCTGCCCGAGATGGATCGCTACAGCACGTCGAAGCGGCTGCTCGAGAGCCGGATCTCCACCCTGTTCGGCGGCCGCGTCGCGGAAGAACTCGTGTTCGGTGCCGAGTCGATCACCACGGGTGCGTCGAATGACATCGAGCGCGCGACGGAACTCGCGCGCAACATGGTGACCCGCTGGGGCCTGTCCGAGCGGCTCGGGCCGCAGACCTACAGCGAGGACCAGGGCGAGGTGTTCCTCGGCCGCAGCGTCACCCAGCACAAGCAGGTCTCGGACGTCACGGCGCATGTCATTGACGAGGAGGTCCGCCGCGTCATCGACTCGAATTACCTGCGCGCGAAGCAGATTCTCGAGGAGAAGATCGACCGCCTGCACACCATGGCCGATGCCCTCATGAAGTACGAGACGATCGACGACACCCAGATCGCCGACATCATGGCCGGTCGCACGCCGCGGCCGCCGCACGACTGGGAAGAGCCGATGCCGCCGCCGCTCTCGGGCAGCGGCACCAAGGTGGATCAGCCGAGCCCCGGCACGCCGATTGTCACGCCGGCGAGCCAGCACTAAGGCCGCGACCATGCCCTCGAACGGGCGGCTCACCGGCCGGGTGCGGCCGTGACCGCCATGGCAGCGGCGGCCCCGTCGGGTGCCACGGCGCCCCGGGTACTGCGCGCGGGCTCGCTGCGGATACCGCTCGATGCCCCGCTCGTGATGGGCATCGTCAACGTCACCCCGGATTCGTTTTCCGATGGCGGCCGCTACGCCGCGGTCGACCTCGCGGTCGAGCAGGCGCTGCGCCTGATCGCGGAGGGCGCGGGCATCATCGACATCGGCGGCGAGTCGACCCGGCCGGGTGCGCCGGCCGTGCCGCCCGAGGTGGAGCGTGAGCGGGTGCTGCCGGTGCTCAGGCGCCTCGCGCGCGAGACCTCGGTGCCGCTCTCCGTCGATACCAGCGAACCCGGGCTCATGACGGAGGCCGTCGACGCGGGCGCTTGCCTCATCAATGACGTCCGTGGCCTGCGGCGGCCCGGGGCCCTCGCGGCGGCGGCGCGCTCGGGCGCCGCGGTCTGCGTCATGCACATGCAGGGCGAGCCGTCGACCATGCAGGCGGACCCGCGCTACGACGATGTCGTGGGCGAGATCTCAGCCTACCTGTCGCAGCGCATCGCCGATTGCATGGCGCTTGGCATGGCGCCGGACTCCCTCGTCGTCGATCCCGGCTTTGGCTTCGGCAAGACGCTCGAGCATCATCTCGCGATGATGGCCCGGCTCGAGGTTTTCAGCCGGCTGGGCTGTCCTCTCCTCGTCGGCCTGTCGCGCAAATCGATGCTCGGGCTGCTCACCGGGCGACCGGTGTCGGAGCGCCTCTACGCCGGCGTCGCCGCCGCGGCCATTGCGGTCAGTCGTGGCGCTGACATAGTCCGAGCGCACGATGTCGCGCCGACGGTGGATGCCATTCGGATCGGGGCGGCGATGCGCCGTGCGCCGGAGCGATCAGCGGAGCAATGACATGAGCAGAAAGTATTTCGGAACCGATGGCGTACGCGGCCGGGTCGGCGAACACCCGCTGACGGTCGAGTTTGCGCTGCGCCTCGCGGGCGCCGCGGCACGGGTGCTCGCACCGAACGGGGGTTCCGCGTTCATCGGCAAGGACACGCGCCTTTCCGGCTACATGTTCGAGGCCGCACTCGAGGCCGGTTTCGTCGCCGCCGGGGTCGACGTCAACCTGTCCGGTCCGCTGCCGACCCCGGGGGTGGCCTACATGACGCAGCGCTTCGGCTGCGATTTCGGCGTGGTCATCAGCGCGTCGCATAACCCGTACGAAGACAACGGCATCAAGTTTTTCGACCGCTCCGGCGGCAAGCTGTCGGACGAACTCGAGGCCCAGATCGAGCGCTACCTGGAAGAGCCCGCGGTCACGCTGCATTCGGAGCGCCTGGGGCGCGCGACGCGCGTTGACCGCTCGCGCGTGCTCTACCAGGAGTTCTGCGCGTCCACGCTGCCGGACGGCGTCAGCCTGAAGGGCATGAAGATCGTCATCGACGCGGCGAACGGCGCCGCCTACAAGGTGGCGCCGCGCGTGCTCGCGGAGCTGGGTGCCGACATCGTGCCGATCGGCTGCTCGCCGAACGGTCGCAACATCAACGACGGCTGCGGTTCGACGGATCCGGCGCTGCTGCAGCTCACCGTGCCCGGGGTGCGCGCGCAGGTCGGTATCGCGCTGGACGGGGATGGCGACCGGCTGGTGATGGTCGACCACCTCGGCCGGGTGGTCGACGGCGACCAGCTGCTCTACGTGATCGCTCGGGGGCTCAAGGCCAAGGGGAACTTCAACGGCCCGGTGGTCGGCACGCTCATGAGCAACTTAGGACTCGAGCACGCGCTGGCCAAGCTCGGCATCAGCTTTCACCGCGCGGCGGTCGGCGACCGCTACGTCATCGCCAAGATGCGCGAGGTGGGTGCGATTCTGGGTGGCGAGACCTCCGGTCACATCCTGTGCCTGGACCGCACGACGACCGGTGACGGTCTGGTCAGTGGTCTGCAGGTCCTTGCGATGCTCAAGGTGCTCGACGCGACGCTCGCCGAGGTGGTGGCCGAGATGCCGCGCTACCCGCAGGTGCTCGTCAACGTCCGCGTCGAGCACAAGGTCGACGTGCGCGCCAATCCGTCGATCACCGCCGCGGTGGCGGCCGCCGAAGGCCGCCTTGCCGGGCGCGGGCGCGTGGTGCTTCGTCCGTCCGGAACCGAGCCGCTGATCCGGGTCATGGTCGAGGGCGACAACGAAGCGCAGGTCCGCGCCGAGGCGGACGGACTGGCCGAGGTGGTGCGGGAGGCCTCGCGCACCGCCGGGCATTGATTTCGCCCGGGGTCACGCTTATCCTCCGCCGCCGTTGCGGCCCCCGGGCCGGACTCGTTTCTGTCAGGACCCCCCATGCGTCGTCCCATCGTCGTCGGTAACTGGAAGATGCACGGCTCGCGCGCCGAGAACACGGCGCTGGTCGAGCACCTGATCCAGGGTCTGGACGGGCGCCAGGCGGCGGAAGTCATCGTCTGCCCGCCGCACGTCTACCTGCAGGAAGTCGTACGCCAGACCAAGGACACCCTGCTGCACGTCGGGGCGCAGAACGTGGCCACGGAGCCGTCCGGCGCGCACACGGGCGAGGTGTCGGCGGCGATGCTGAAGGACGTCGGCTGCCGCTACGTCATCGTCGCCCACAGCGAGCGGCGCACCCTGTACCGGGAGGACGACGCCATGGTGGCGCGCAAGTTCCGGGCCGTTCTCAGTCACGGCCTGACGCCCATCCTGTGCGTCGGGGAGACCCTGGACGAGCGGGAAAACGGCACCACCGAGGCCGTCATCGCCCGGCAGATCGAGTCGGTCGTCGCGGTGGCCGGGATCGACACCCTGGCGCACGCCGTGATCGCCTACGAGCCGGTCTGGGCGATCGGCACGGGAAAGAATGCGACCCCGGACGAGGCCCAGGCGGTGCACCGCTTCATTCGTGACCGCATTGCGTCAAGGGATGGTAATATCGCGGCCGGTTTGCGGATCCTCTACGGCGGCAGCGTCAAGGCCGGTAACGCGGCGGAGCTGTTTGCCATGCCGGACGTGGACGGTGGCCTGGTCGGCGGGGCCTCGCTCAAGGGCGACGAATTCATGGACATCTGCGCAGCGGCAGGTTAGGCCGGCGCGAAGCGGACATTTATGTTGACTACACTTTTGAATGCGGTGCACGTGCTGGTGGCCTTCGGGATCATCGCCCTCGTGCTGTTGCAGCGGGGCAAGGGTGCGGAGGCGGGTGCCGGGTTCGGCTCGGGCGCGTCGGGCACCGTGTTTGGTGCCCGTGGCTCGGCGACGTTCTTCTCGAAGACGACCGCCGTGCTCGTCAGCCTTTTTTTCCTGACCAGCCTGTCGCTGGCGTACCTCGCGAGCCACCGGGCCGCGGCGCCGAAGAGCCTGCTGGACCAGGTGCCGGCGTCGCAGCCGGTGCAGCCGGCGGCTTCCGCGCCGGTGCTGCCGCCCGCGGGCTCGCCTGCGCCGGTTGCCGTGACACCGGCGCCGACGGCGACGGTTCTGCCGGCAACGCCGGCGCCCGCGCCAGCCGAGAAC
>CAITAM010000061.1 GCA_903890265.1 uncultured Pseudomonadota bacterium
AAAGGCGCTGCTGCCGCGGCCGCGAAAGCCACGTCGCCCCCCGCACCGGCGGACACACCGGCACCGTCTGCCGCGCCAGCGTCCGGGACAACAGCCACACCGTCGAACGCTGAGCGCGCGGCGCCAGGGCGCGCGCCATGAGTAAGGACCGCTCACCACCTCGCCGGCTGCTCTACGTTCTTAGCCTGATCGCACTCCTGCTGTCAGCGGTGCCTCTGCCGCGGGTCGTCGACTACCTGCGCCCGGATTTTCTGCTGCTCACGGTCATCTGGTTCGCGCTTGCGGCACCACGCGCCGGAGGGTTGTCGTTTGCCTTTGTGAGCGGACTTGCGCTCGACGCATTCCAGGGCGTGGTGCTGGGTGAACACGCCCTCGCCTTTGTCATCGTGGCGTACCTCGTGCACCGCTTCTATCTGCGCATCCGCATGTTCCCGCTCGGGCACCAGACCCTGACCGTGCTGTCCCTCCTGTTCTTCTACCAGTTCATCCTCTTCTGGGTCGACGGCGTGACCGGACATCCGGTGACGGACTGGGCTCGCTGGATGCCGGTCCTCACCGGCACGCTGATCTGGCCCTTACTGGCGTCGCTTTTCGCGCGCCTTGCGCAGCGCGGCTAGCGACATCGTGGCACGCTCAGTCCGCATCAAAGACCACTGGGGCGAGCAGCGCCTCTTCATTGGCCGCGTCATCTTCGCACTCGTCGCCCTCGTGGGCCTGTTAGGCCTTGTGGGCGCAAGACTCTTCTGGCTGCAGGTCGTCAGGCATTCGTACTACGCCGAGCTGTCGCAGGGCAACCGGGTGCGTACCGACCCGCTGCCGCCGGATCGTGGCGTCATTTACGACAGGCAGGGCGTTGTCATCGCCGAGAACCGCCCGGCCTATCAACTCGAGCTGACGCCGGAGCAGGTCGGTAACGTCGGCGATACCCTTGGCCGCCTTGCCAACATCGGACTACTCGAGCGTGAACAGCTGCCGGCCCTCGAGCGCCTGATCAAGAGCAGCCGACCATTCCAGGCGATTCCACTGCGCCTGTCGCTTTCCGAGGACGAGATTGGCCGCTTTGCCGTTCACCAGCACGAGTTTGCGGGAGTCGAGATCGCCACTCGGCTTGCACGCTGGTACCCATTCGGCTCGAGCGCAGTCCATGCCCTCGGCTACGTCGGCGCCATCAGCGAAGACGACCTGAAGCGCATCGACCGCGATGTGTACGCGGGTTCGGCCCAGATCGGCAAGATCGGTCTTGAGTCCACTTACGAGCAGGTCCTGCACGGCAGTGCCGGTTACCGCCAGGTCGTTGTCAATGCTCAGGGTAAACGCGTAGAGCGCGTGGGCAGCGACGTCATCCCGCTCGAGACGAAGCCCGCCCATGCAGGAAACGACCTGTACCTGTCGCTCGATATGAAGGTTCAGAAGGTCGCAGAGGCTGCGCTTGGTACGCATCGCGGTGCCGTCGTCGCGATCGATCCGCGCAACGGCGACGTCGTGGCCCTCGCCTCGACGCCGGTGTATGACGCGAACCTGTTCACCCGCGGCATCTCGTCGGTCGACTACGCCCGCCTGCGCGACGACCCCGACAAACCCCTGCTGAACCGCGCCCTGCGTGGTACGTACCCACCGGGCTCGACAGTAAAGCCAATGATGGCGCTTGCCGGCCTCGAATACGGCGCGATCGACCCGAAGGCAACCCGCCTTTGCCACGGCTTTTTCATGTTGCCAGGCTCCAGTCACCGCTACCGCGACTGGAAAAAGACCGGCCACGGCTCGGTCGATATGCGTCGCGCCATTGCCACGTCCTGCGACGTGTATTTCTACGGCCTCGCGCAGACGCTTGGCATCGAGAAGGTGCACGAAGCGATGACGAAACTCGGCTTCGGCACGAACACGGGCATCGACATCGGCGGTGAGCGCCCGGGGCTGATGCCGTCACCCGAGTGGAAGATGAAGACCTACAAGCAGGTCTGGTTTCCGGGTGAAACGGTCATCGTCGGTATTGGCCAGGGCTACCTGCTCGCGACCCCGCTGCAACTCGCCCATGCAACGGCGGTCATCGCCGCGCATGGCAAGAATTTCCGGCCACGACTGGTCGTGGCCGAGCGCGACGCCTCCTCGGGAACGGTGAGCAAGCATCCGTCGGAATCGTTGTCGGAGGTCGTTCTCAATGACCCTGCGTACTGGGACGAGATCATCGGCGGAATGATCGCGGTGACAGAAGCCGGCGGCACGGCGGCCGTGGCGACCCGCGGCGCGCCCTACAAGATCGCTGCGAAGACTGGCACCGCGCAGGTATTCACCCTCGGACAGAACGAAAAATACAGCGCCAGCAAAGTCGACGAGAGGATGCGCGATCACGCGCTGTTCATTGCGTTTGCGCCTGCCGACGATCCCAAGCTCGCCGTCGCGGTGCTGGTTGAAAACGGGGGACATGGCGGTTCCGTCGCCG
>CAITAM010000062.1 GCA_903890265.1 uncultured Pseudomonadota bacterium
CTCGTTGATATCCATGGGTCTTTCGACCACCCGGTAACCGTCGGCGCGGGCCAGTGTCAGCAGCGAATCGCGGGTGATGCCCTCGAGGATGGCGCCGTCCAGCGCCGGCGTGTGCAGCTCGCCGTTGATCACCGCGAACAGGTTCATGCCGGACAATTCCTGGATCCGCGTGCGGGTCGTGGCATCGAGCCACAGCGCCACGGTGTAGCCGCGCTCCGCCGCCACCCGGGTCGCGCGCAGTGACGCGGCGTAGTTGCCGCCGGTCTTCGCCACCCCGGTTCCACCGGGGCTCGCGCGCGAGTCGGTGCGCTCGATCGCGACCTTCATCGGTCCGCTCGAATACACCTCGGCGGGGTTGGCGATGACCATGAAGCGCACCGTCTCCGAGGGGCGGATGTGGTAGCCGGGCTCGGTGCCGAACAGGAACGGACGCAGGTACAGCGACTGCCCTGACACCCGCGGGATCAGCGGCGTGCAGGCCCGCACCAGCGCATGCAGGGCGTCCAGGAACAACTCACGTGGCGGCGCGTGGATCGCGAGCCGGGCCGCGGAGCGCGCAAGCCGCGCGTAGTTGGCGTCGGCGCGGAACAGGCTCGGGCGGTCGTGCCCGACCCGGTAGGCCTTCATGCCCTCGAACACGAGCTCCGCGTAGTGCAGCGCGCGGGCACCCGGCAGGAGCTCGATCGGGCCGTACGGCAGCAGCTCGCCGTCATCCCAGCGCCCGTCGTAGCGGGCACTGAACATAACCGGCGCCGTGACCAGCCCGAACCCGAGCTTTTCCGGCAACTGAAAGCCGTTGAGCGCCGCTGCCACGCCGTCGTGCACCCTGATTCCTGCCATGGATCCTCCAATTGCTCTGACTGTGAATGACGCACGGGTGCGCCACGGCGACAACGCTTAGCCTTGCCGCAGGTAGCGATCCGTACCGTCCAGCCAGTCCTGGCGTGGCGGATTGAACACGTCCATGTCGAGGGTGTCCTCCAGCGCCAGCGCGCGGTGCGGCACACCGGAGGGAATGACGAGCACCTCGCCCGCGCGAACCGTGACTTCCTGCTCCCCGCCCGCCCCGATCCAGAACTTCAGCGCTCCGCTCAGGATGTAGGTGATTTGTTCGTTTTCGTGGTCATGCAGCGGCACTTCGTCACCGGCACGAAGGAACACGTGGGCGATCATCATCCGCTCCGAGGTGATCAGCTTGCGGGTGATGGTGCCCTTCATCGGTTCCGCGGGCAGGTCGTCCCAGCGGTAATGGGATACGTGGCGGGTCGCCGTGGCGGGCCGGTCGTCGGGGGGAGCACTCATGGTTGGCCTCCAGGATAAGTTTTGTAATTGTACGTCAACGACCGGCCGGTCACAGCGTCTGGCCGGCCACGGCTTCAGGACGGGCCGGCGCGGTCGACAACCTGTGCGCGACCGGTGAACCGGCAGCAGGCTCCGTCAGGGACGAGGATTTGATGAAGAAGACCCCAATCGACGAGCTGGCGCGCCTCGCGACGCTGCGCACCCTGAAGATCCTGGACACGGGTCCGGAAGCCGCCTTCGACGTGGCCGTCAATTTCATCGCCGCCGCGTGCAACGCCCCGATTGCCCTCGTCAGCCTCGTAGATGACCACCGCCAGTGGTTCAAGGCCAAGGTCGGCACCGACCTCTGCGAAACCGCCCGCGAGGACGCCTTCTGTGCCCACGCGATCGAGAGCGACGGTCTGTTCGAAATCCCGGACGCCACGGCCGACGCGCGCTTTGCCGCCAATCCGCTGGTGGTCAACGCGCCGTTCATCCGCTTTTACGCCGGCCTGCCCCTGCGCCTCAGCTGCGGCTCCGCGGTGGGTACCCTGTGCGTGATCGACACCGTGCCGCGCCGCCTCGGGGAAGCGGAGCTCGCGGCGCTGCGGGCGATGGCCGAGCAGCTCACGACGATCCTCGATCAGCGCTACGCGCTGCAGATGGGCGCGGAACTGCGTAGCCGCGAATCGGCGCTGCACGAGAAGCTGCTGCGCGAGGCGATCGAGCGCAACGAGCGCCGCAACGTCGCCCTGCACGAGGGTATTGCCCAGGACCTCACCGGCGCCAAACTGCTGATCGGCAGCCTGGCCGAATCCTCCTACGTGACCGCCGGCGGCCGGCCGCGGATGGCGATCCTCAACAACCTCATCGGCACGGCCATCGCCGACTGCCGCCAGCTCGCCACCGAAGAGGGCGGTATCTCGCTGCGCCACGAAGGCCTGCCGGGGGCGCTGCGCCAGCTCGCCGCCCGCGCCGATGCCGTCGAGTCCGGCGCGCGCGTGCGCGCCCGTACCGAGCTCGCCGACGGTCGGCGGCTCGACCCGACCATCGAACACCACATCTACCGGATCGCGGCCTCGGTACTCGAGGCGGCGCTCGGCATGCCGCTCGTTACGGAGGTGTCGCTGCTGCTCGAGGCCAGCGACCGCACGGTGGACTTCGCGCTCGTAACCGACGGCGACCTCGCCCTCGACGGCCACGACTCGGTGCTGGAGATGGCGGGCTTTCGCGCCTCGCTGCTCGGTGGCTCGCTGCGCCTGTCGAGCGACATCAACCGTCATTCGCTCCTGGTCCGGGTTCCCTGCCGTGCGCTGGACGACACGGTGACGCTGCAGACCTTACCGTCCGCCGCGGCGGCGGTAGGCTGAGCCGAGCGCAAAGCCAACGGCGGTGCTGAGGGCGGCCAGGCCCGCCGCGAGCCCGGCGTAGCTCACCAGCACGAAACCGAACCGCCCGAGAACGGCGTGCAGCCAGCCCGCGCTCATGTCCGAACCGCGGGCCACCGCGGTATCGATCACGTTTTTTGCCTGGTACTTCGCGTCGCGCGGCAGCACCGTGTAGAGCATGTCGCGCGCGGGCTTGGCGAGACCGAACTCGGTGCACCGCAGCACCACGTTGGTCACCGTCAGCATCGCGAGCGTCGGTGACAGACCGAGCGCCACGAACGACACCGTCACGAGCGTGCCGGCCACCACGAGCGCACCGCGGACCCCGAGACGCGCGGCGATAAGGCCCACCACGGCGACCTGCAGCACGCCGCTGATGGCGTTGACGATAAAGTCCCGGCCGGAGAAGAACGCCGTGCGCGCCGCGGCATCCGGATAGGCGCTCGCGGCCAGCCGCGCCATCTCGATGTAGACGAACATGCCGGCCACGGATCCGAGCGCGACCAGCAGCGCGATCGCGGCGAGAAAGGGGCTCTGCGTGATCTGCACGAGGCCGCTGAACACCTCGGCAAGCCCGGGCTCCGACTTGACGGGTGGCGGGGCCGTCGCCCCGGCCGGCAGCGCCGCCACGCACAGAGCGGCGCCGAGCAGGAAGAATGCCGCGAGGGCGACGAGTCCGGCGGGCGACAGGCCGCGCGCCAGCTCGTGGGCGAGCAGCGGCCCGAGGACCCCGCCCAGGCTGCCACCGGCGGCGACCCGGCCGAAATAGCGTCGCGCCGCGGCCTCCGGCCAGACGTCGGCCATGCGACTCCAGAAGACCGACACCGCGAAGAGGTTGAAGACCGTCACCCAGACGTAGAAGCCGCGCGCGACCAGGGCGGAACTGCCGGCCGCGAAGGCCAGCGCAAAGGCGCCGAGATTGACGACGAAAAAGCCGTACAGCAGCGGCACGAGCAGTCGCCGCGGCACACGCGGCACGAGCCAGCCAAAGACCGGCACGATCACGAGCATCGTGACGAACACCGCGCTCGACAGGTACTTGATGGTCTCGGCGCCCTGCCCCGCGATCAGTGCATCACGCACCGGCCGCAGCAGGTAGTAGCCGGCGAGCAGCAGCGTGAAGGCCAGAAACGACAGCACGAGCCGGCGCCGGTCGGCCGTCGCTGCCGGATCGCCCGGCGTCACGGCATCACCGACAGGGGATTGACGTCACCGGAGCGAGGACAAGGGGGTAACGCCACCGCTGGCCCATCCCCGGTGACCGGCACGGGCTGGCGGGCCGAGGTCCCGACCACGCCTCAGGGCAGCTCGTGATCGATGACGACGCTCTGCCGCGCGGCATCGCCCACGTCGGCCTGCACCTCACCCGCGAGATCGCCGCTCGCGGGCAGCGGCGGGCCGCTCGCCGACAGCCGCGCGACCAGTTTCGCCCGCTTGACCGACGACAGCGTCCGCGTCGGCATCATGGCGTCCGCCGCCGTGAGGTCCACGTCGAGCGGCAGCCCGGTGCCCGGCGGGAAGCGCTTGACCGCGAGAGGCGGGCCCGGCCGCTCCGGGTCCTGGGCAAACACGAACAGCGTCCGCCCGGCGAGCTTCGCCGCGAGCGCGGGCGCCGCA
>CAITAM010000063.1 GCA_903890265.1 uncultured Pseudomonadota bacterium
CAACTCTCAAAGTGGCAGGGCAAAACCGTGGCGCTGACCGATCGACCGCGAGCCGGCTTCTTGCCGATGACCGCCGGCAAGGCGATGTTTGCCGTGCTTGGCGTGGCGGCGGCCGTTGACGCTGGGAGTACCATCGTCACGGAGAATGGAATCGAGGATCCGGCACCGCAGCTCGCACGCGACCTGCTGGCAGCGGGTCAGGAGAAGTACGGCGTGGTGCCAGCGACCATTGCGCCGGTAAAAGTCGATACCGGTGATGTCGCGCAGTTGGCGAAGGCGGCGAAGGGCGCCGACCTGCTTCTTGACGTCCAAAACATGGGACTTGGTTGGTTTTACGGCGCGACAGACTGGTCGCATTACCGCGTGGTGTCGTCTTATAAGTTTCGCGTAATCGACGTGACCAAAGGGGCGTTGATTGCCGAGGGCTTCTGCAAGCGAACCCCGGACAAGAGCGAGCCGAAGACAAAGGATGAGCTGCTGGTCGATCACGCCGCTCTCTTGAAGCAGATCATCGCCGACCAGCGAAATGCCTGCCGCGACGAATTCGAGAAACAGGTGCTCTCGATCGGACCGGCAACGCACTGAGCCGGCACCACAGGGTGCGGCGTCCCGCGCCGCGTCAGCGTCATGGCAGCGGCGCGCACTGAGCCGCGGTAGCGAAGTCTCGGCTTATGCGCGCCTTCATACACGCCACAACGCCGACAATCGCGCATCTCGCGTCAGGTGCACGAAGGCGAATTGCTGGCCATGAAGCCGCGTCGTCCAAAATCAACGGGGATGATCATGAAAGAGCATAAAATGGCAATCCCTGTCCGCGCGCTGCTGATCCTCCTGAGCATCCTCTGGAGTCTCGTTGTCGCTCGCTTCTGCAGCGTACATCTGACCGAACTGGCGAACCAGATTGCGGCATTTGCGGCCCTGGCGGGGTGTCCTGTCAGCGCGATCTGGGGCTGTGTCTGGATCATCGAACGGGCAGCGGCCCACCGACGGTGACGTCCATGGCCCATCCGCCGTTCCCCGGCAACCGTCGGCGACAAATCCATGCGAGGATACGATGAAGAACTACCTGTTGATCGTCCTTCTGACCCTGCCACTGCTGACCCTGTCCATGACCGCGAACGCCATTGAAGAGCCGTCCTATACGATTGGCGGGCACTTCGGGGACATCGAGGAGAGGCTGTATGCGCCTTACCTCGTTGCCGAGGTACGCGTCAGCGGGTCACAGGCGGCGGCCGGCAGCGAAGCGTTTCCTATTCTGGCCGGTTATATATTCGGTCGGAACAAGCGTAACGAAAAAATGCCGATGACGGCGCCGGTTACGCAGGTTCCTGAGAACAAAGTCTTGCCGATGACGGCGCCCGTGATCCAGAACGTATTGCCCGACGGCTACCTCGTGCAATTCGTACTGCCTAGGGCCGTGACACGCGACACGGCGCCGGTGCCACTCGATTCCCGAGTCACCATCCGTGAGGTGGCAGCGCGCCACGTCGCCGTCATCCGGTATTCCGGCTTCTGGACCGAATCGAACTACAACGCGCATCTGAAGCTACTTCAGGATGGCCTGAAGGCGGCCGGCCGACCGTGGACCGGGAACCCGATCTACGCACGCTACAATGCACCGTTCGTGCCGTGGTTCATGCGCCGCAATGAGATATGGCTAGTGCTTGCATAGCCACTACCGACCTCACTGGACGGCCGGCACGGGCGCAACGTGCTCAACTGGCCTCATCGAAGGCGAACCAACCATCGCCTAACCCGTAAGCTTCCTGCGGCCTGCCCCAGGGCACTCGTGCAATGCGCCAGATATGGTGCCGTAAGTACGGACCTAATCCCAAGACGCGCGTTGGCCGGCCGGCCAATCGATGACTTCCCAATGCCTGCCTCCGGCTGGTCCAGTCACGGCAGAGCGCGTCCAATTTTTAGCCGTTTGCTACCCGAATCAAAAATGTCCGCTTTTGACCCAGGCTGTGTAAAAACGCCCGCTGCACTCGTCATCGGCGGCACGCTACGGATGTCGGGTGAAAAAGGCGAGAACGTTCTCACGCCCTGATGGCCTCCATCAGCGGCCGGACTCCCATGATCTGCATCA
>CAITAM010000064.1 GCA_903890265.1 uncultured Pseudomonadota bacterium
AAGTCGAGCTCTCATATGGCGCACAATGCCATACAGCATGTATGGCGTCAAGTGCCATAATCGACGTCATCAACCAGAAATTGCCTCTGCGGTCTACCGGCCACCGCGGGCTGAGGTCTACCGAAAGTCGACCGGTAGAGACGAACCGGCATGGTAAACGCGCGGTTTCTGTGGGATTTCCAGCCTCAGGGCGTACTACCACCAGCAGTACCTCGCGAAGAATCCGAATGGGTACTGCGGCATTGGGGGCTGCGGAGTTCCCTTCAAACTCGCGGAGTTACAAGTGGGTGAGAAGGCGTGATCGCCGCTTAGCCGAGGGTTCCAACGTGGAACCGCAGGGTTACCAGCCGGCCACTTCGAAGATCCACGTAATTGTGCGGGGAAACTCCAGCTGATTTTGGCGTCAACGTCTACCGGAATTCTACCGGTGATCTTGTCCTAGGAAAGTTCGCGGCGAAGGACCGGGTTATGCTGATCGGCGCCATGATGTCGTTGCAAACATCGTTCTCCGACACCGCGTAAAACGCCGTAGCACTTCGAAATCCACGAAGTCGCATAGATGCCGCTTGACTCGGCACAATGTGCCGCGATGTTACGGTAAGGGAGGGGCGAATTTGGAAGACCGCTACCCAGTCACTCAGCCTCTTACAATCTACGTGACTCTACTCGACGAAGGCGTTACCGTACGGCGTCCGGTGGTCGCCCGGGAAGTTTCCCCAGGTCGGTACGAACTCCGTGGAGCGATACCCCAGGGCGAGCTTTGGGAATTTCAGCCGGGTCAAGTGGTCGAATGTGAGCGCCGCGCGCTCGATGGCGGCGAGTCCGGCTTGTTAGCGACGCGACTTGCACGCCCAACCGCCGAGTGACCGGTGGCGCATGTGCGTCGAGATCGTCCGCTACGTTCCGACCACCTTCAAGCCGTGGGCTTGCGCGGCCAAAGCCAACGCTCCGTCGTGAGTGGCCATGACCGGATCAATGCTCATGGCGTCCTTCCACAGCAGCGCGGACGCCAGATGAATTGCATCGAGCGTTCCAAGCTCTGTCGGCATCGGCTGGGCGGCCCGATCCAGCACGGTGGAGTCGACTTCGATTAGCTCGAGGGAGTTGATGAGACTCAGGATCGTCGCGCGTCGCCTTGCAACCTCAATGTCTGATAAGCTGGCGCGAATTCGCACGCGATCCAGCGTACGCAGACTCTCGGTCGAAATCAGCGCACTTGAAACGCCGCGATCGATTTGCCGCCACTCTGGCAATGAATTCGGTTGACCCAGAGCGAGTCGCAGTAGAACTGACGAGTCGACATACGCAATCATCGGTGGCTTTGCCGCTCCTCGAGCAGCAGTTCCAGCACGTCGACTTTCTGGTGCGTCGGCTTTGGCAGCGAGACTTTATTCGGCTTCGGTGAATCGGCGGCCGGCTTGCGGATCCGCAGTCCCGACCTTTCGAGAATCGGGACGATATGCGCGACAGCCCGGTTGCGATCCAGGACGGCAATTGACTCGCCGCCCTGAACGACGCGTAGAAACTCGCTCAGCCTGGCCTTGAGCTCCGCGATGCCAATTTGCTTCATGACCATATATGACCATAAATGGTCACGACAAGCAAGTGACCCAACTATGTGGCGCGGAATGCAGATAGGTCTACGGGCTGCCCGGCGACAATGTCTACCGGAAGTCGACCGAACAATAGTCGCTGCGGCGATAACTGCGCAAATGCATTGGAAATTCCCGCTTCAGCGCCGACTATCACCAGCAGTACCTCGCGAAGAATCCAAACGGGTACTGCGGGATCGGGAGCTGTGGAGTTCCCTTTAAACTTGCGGAGTTACCGGTGGGGGAGAAGGCGTAGTCGTCGTTACACTGAGGGTTCTCGCGTGAAACCAGAGGGTTTCCAGCTGGCCACCTCGAACATCCGCGTATTTCTGCGGGAAAACGCCAGCTGATTTCGACGTCGACGTCTGCCGGAATTCTACCGGTGATTTGATCTTAGGAAAGTCCGCAGTGAAAGGCCAGTCGTGGTCCGCGCCATTGAACGCGGTCCGTCGTGCGCGAATCTGAATAACCGCAACAGAAATCCCGGTTGGAATCCAGCCTATGAAGGCGTATTCCTGGTGCCACGGTCTGCGGGTGGCACTTGAGCACATGATTCGGCTCCAACGTCCGCCGGTGAACTCACAGCGGATGCCAGCGCGTACGTCCGCCATCGCGGCCGCCGCCGAAAGAGTCGGCCAGTTAATTCCGGTTATCCGGCGCCAGCTGTTCCCTTGAGCGCCGCTGTTGCAGCAGCCCTCGGCGGCGAAGTTGACATTTCGATTCTAATGTATAAACTTGTTTATACATTGGAGAAACAACATGTCCAAGAGTGCAACGCTAACCTTGCAGCAGTGGGGCAACAGTCTCGCTGTGCGAATTCCCGCAGCAGTGGCACGGTCGGCCCGCTTTAGGGTCGGACAGCCCGTTGAGGTCTCAGCCGAGGACTCAAATGTTCTGGTCAAACCGATTGGTGAGCCCAAACTGACGCTTGCGCAGAAGCTTGCTGCATTTGATCCGACGCTGCATGGTGGCGAGGCCATGGTTACTCGCCCGATCGGAAATGAGGCGCTCTAGTGGCCCCCCGGAAGTCATGGTGCCCTGACCGGCGCGACATGATATGGATTGATTGCAATCCGCAGGCGGGCCGCGAGATGAAAGACGTGCACCCTTTGGTCGTACTGTCATCGCGAGGATTTAATGAGAGAACCGGAATAGTCATTGGATTGCCGATGACCACTGCTTCCTATAACGAAACCAATCCCTTCGCGGTGAAGTTCACAGGCCCAAGGGGTGTGGTGAGCTTCATACTCACCCATCAACCTAAGTCATTCGATTGGCGGGCGAGAAATGCAAAGCCGCATCCACTCAAGAGAGTTTCGGAGGAATCGTACGCCCGCGCGTGTGAGAGCTTGAACCAGATCGTCGACATCGGCAGTTAACGCGCGCGTCGAAAAGCACTGTGTTGCCAGATATGCACGTCAAACCGAGGCTGCAATCCTATGAATCAGCGCCGATGATCGCATCGAGTAAGGGAAAAATGAGGCCAATTCGTGATGCGTCCCGGTCAGCTCGAACCTAACGACTTTGAACTCGCAATCCTTGAACGAATTGCGGCCGGCAAGCCGCTGCTTCGTGCGCAACTCGGGCATCTTCATGTTTTAAGCCGTGAATTCACGGGAGTAGGCAGTTACACCAAATTCAAATGCGCAGAAGCGGTAGGTGACGCTGCTGAGGAGCAGCTTGATCTAGACGGTTCGATAGTGATGCCGAACGTCCAGAATGGCATGGGCGCGATTTTGTTCTGTCGGGGAGGGCAACCAAAGTGTCTGGAGACGTATACATACGGCTCGGAATTTTGGGACGGCCTATTTGATGGCTTTTCGATCAACGGCTCTGCCTCACCGGCTGATCATTGACCCAATTCTCTCTTGGCGCCGCACCGGTCTACCGGCGGATTTAGCTCAACGTCTACCAGAAGTCGAC
>CAITAM010000065.1 GCA_903890265.1 uncultured Pseudomonadota bacterium
GCCGACGTTGGCGAAGCCGCGTGCCGCGAAATCATCGTCAACCCCCGTCTCGCCGCCGCCCGCGCCGTGCATCGCCTGGAAGGTGCGGGTCGGGAAGAGCCACTGCATCAGTGACGGCCCGCCGATCCCCAGGGGATGCTCGAGGCTTTGCCCGGGGCCCGCGCTGAAGCCGTCGACCGACAGGCCGAAACTCGCCACCCTGACCTGAGGCATGTTGTGCTCTCCTCTGCGGGCGCCCGGGCGCCCCTTGACGTGTGCCGCCATGCCGTCCTGGCAGATCAACGATACCCGATTGGGGCCACCTGGCGCGTGCGCTCCGAGCCCGCGACGGGCCGGCCAGCCACTCAGGGCCGACCGGCGGTTCCAGTCGGCACTCGGAGCAAGGGGTGCGGCGACTTGGCGCGCCGGATGGCGCTGCCAAGCGGAGGGTGGTCGACAGCATCGGCGCCCAGCGGCATGCTCGTGTGCAGGGCACCGAACGTGCCCGCCGGAATCCCTCTACAGTCACCAGGAGTATCGAATGAAGAAGTTTGCCGTTCTTGCGGTGGGTCTCACCCTCGCCACCGTCGCGGTCGCCTACGAGATCAAGCACCCCAACCTGCGCGATGCCATGGGCGCCGCCGACAATGCGATCAAGCACATCAAGTCGGCGCAGGCCAACAACAAGGGTGTCGAATTTGGTGGACACGCCGAGAAGGCAATCGAGCTCTTGACGCAGGCGCAGCAGGAAATCGCCGAAGGCGACCGGTACAACGAAAGCCATCGTCCGCATTGAGTCAGGGAACGACCGTCGGCCCCGGCACACCACCGGCGGCCGATGGTCGGTACCACAATCGTGCGTGCCGGCAAGGGCTGTACGGCCCTGATCCGAGGCAGAACCGCGGAACTGTCCGCAGCGGCAAGGCCCTTGCACCCGGTTCGCACTACGCGTCGGTGTCAGCGCCGTTTACGTCCCGGTCGGTGCATTCCGACTACCGCTTCCTGCGCCGAGCCGGCGCTGCGCATGAAACCGGCTCGCACGCGTCGCAGGCCGCACCGTCGAAGCAGTCTGCGACGTGGTGAAGGTCGCAATCAGAGATCGGTAGATCGCAATGGCCCGCCTGAAGCGTTCGCTGGCGATACCCGGGCGCGCGACGCGCCGCCGAGCCGGTCACTGCGAGACTTGTGTCCGAGCACCGCCTGAGCCGCTTTCTCACGAGCGTCGCACCCGCGACTATGCCGACCCTGGTTACAGCTTTGGACGCGTAAGCAGAGCAACTGAGCCCACCAGTATAAAATCGGTATGCGCAGCAGTACCCCTCATACGGCGAGACGTAGCGCTGGTACATCGCTATCAGGCCAACAACAAGCACGCGCATGGGCTAGCTCGTGAAGTGGGGCACGGTCGGTATTGGCCCTATGCAGAGACTTGGAAAAGTCCGCTTCCGGGCGTCAAGCTACTTCCAAGCCCGGCTGGTTAACTCGTCTAGCGCAGCAATGATCGACTGACTATCGCCGCTTAGTGACCCAACGACTTCACCCAGCTGGTCGGTCGGCACCGAAACGATTTCCAGAGGATGAAGCACGACCGTCGTTCCTTTAATTTTGAAGGAGGGATTAAAGGCTGGAAAACTTGTCTTGCCGATTGCGCTGGACTTGACCAGTGGGACCACGACACGACGTCGGTAGGCGTCAAATTGTGAAGACTGCACCACAACTACGAACGGGATCGAGTCCCTGTGCTTGCCCAAATTGCGGTGGACGTCGAACTGCGGCATTAAAGCGTCGAATATTCATCCGACATGGAGCCGGATCTCACGTTGAATTCATTCCACGCGGCAACCGCAGATTCCACAGCGTTGGATTTTTGCAAGCGTTCCTTTCGCTCCCGAAGGACGAATTCAGTGAGCAGCGATTCCACGACGCCTGAGAGATTACCGGTCAGGGTCTTGGCTTCGTTTACCAATTCCTCGTTTAGCGTCAGATTTACCGCACGCTTGCGAGCAGTAGCCTGATTGTTTGCCTTCATGGCACACCTCGTTAATGCGCATGGTATGCGCATGACGACGAAGCGTCAAGATTTGCTTCTGTTGGCAGGCGCTTCTGATTAGCTCGTGCAGCGAGCTGCTAATCGAATCAAATGTCTTAGTCGCCCGGTTTTGCCCCCTCGCGGACATCCCGTAACGTCCGTTAACGGGGAGCCGGGTTTGCACATCGACCGATCGTTGCATTGAGACTGATAATGGACTAAATTTAGTTAGGCACATCAACCGGGGCCGTCGTGCGCTACTCCACCCAAATAAAGTCAATTAGTTATCTGAAGGCAAATGCAGCAGAAGTGCTTCAGGAGTTATCAGAACAGCGTCAGCCATTGGTGATTACCCAAAACGGCGAGGCGAAAGCGGTTATCCAGGACGTTGGTTCTTATGAGGACACGCAAGAGACCCTGGCGCTGCTCAAGATACTGGCGCTGGGTAACCAACAGGTTCTCGAAGGTCACGTGAAGCCTGTCGCCGAGGTAGTAGCGCGCCTGCGCGGTCGTATGTCGGACGACTGACGGTGTTCGAGGTCGTTCTGACCGAGGACGCTGAGCGTGATCTCGAGTCTATCTTTGCCTACATAGCAGAGCACGATTCGCGAAGTAATGCCGAGCGCGTGCTGACCCGGCTCCTGGAAGTCGCCGAAACACTTACGGCTTCCCCAGATCGAGGATCAGCGCCGAAAGAACTCAAAGAACTGGGCGACCGCGAGTATAGGCAAGTCTTCTTTAAGCCGTATCGTGTTATCTATCGCGTAATTGGGCGAAAGGCAGTCATCTATCTGATTACGGATGGACGCCGGGACATGCAGTCACTGCTTGCGCGCCGACTCTTAGGTGGCTGACGGGCTTCCCGCGGTTTACAACGGCCACTGGTCTCATCAGCCACTATGCCCGGCAGGGCATTCCCCAGAACTTTCGCCTTCCGCTTTTGACCCAGGCTGTGTAAAAACGCCCGCTGCACTCGTCATCGGCGGCACGCTACGGATGTCGGGTGAAAAAGGCGAGAACGTTCTCACGCCCTGATGGCCTCCATCAGCGGCCGGACTCCCATGATCTGCATCA
>CAITAM010000066.1 GCA_903890265.1 uncultured Pseudomonadota bacterium
GCCGCGTCCCTGGGCCACGTCCCCGGACTTTCCCGGGCTGGCCGGGTCGCTGCCGCCCGGCGCGCCGTTCGACCACCCGCTCTTCCCGGTGGTCTGGCCGCGACCCTAGCGGGGCTTGGCCAGCCGGCCGTACTTCGCCAGCACCTCCTGCAGCCGGTCGTGCGGCAGGCCCGGCACGAAGCGACCGTCGACGCCTTTCATGTCGCGCGCCGCGACCATCGCATTGACGATGGCCTCCTCGGTGGACTCGACCGTCGCCTTGAAGAGGTCATCCAGCGCGTCGTTCGGCACCATCTGCACCGGCACCAGTTTATCGACCACCGCTCCGCCACCGTTTGCCGTGGAGAAGGCGATGAAGATGTCACCGGAGCCGTTGCCGGCGATGCTGCCGGTGCGGCCGAGGCCGAGCGGCACGCGCCGGGCAATCCGCTTCAGCTGGTGCGGCAGCAGCGGGGCGTCGGTCGCCACGACCACGATAATCGAGCCGGTCTCGGCTTTGTCCGACGGCACGTAGGCGTACGGCTCGTTCTCCGTGATCTCGCGGCCGACCGGCACCCCTGCGATGCGAAGATTCGCGCGGCGCCCGTAATTGCACTGCACGAGGACGCCGACGGTGTAGGTCTGGCCGAACACGGGCACGCGCCGCGATGCCGTGCCGATGCCGCCCTTGAAGCCGTTGCAGACCATGCCGGTGCCGCCGCCCACGCTCCCCTCGGCCACGGGTCCGGCCGCTGCCCGGTCGAGGGCGGCGAGCGCGTGCTCGGTCGTGACGTGAAAGCCGTTGATGTCGTTCAGCCAGCCGTCCCACGTCTCGGCGACGACCGGCAGCGACCACCAGTACTCGGTCGCGTCGGGGTCGCCCTTGCTGACCCGCCAGCGCACCACCGCATCGCGCACCACGCCAACGCTGTGGGTGTTGGTGATCATCACCGGGCCTTCGAGGTAGCCCGACTCCTCGACCCAGGTGGTGCCGGTCATCTCGCCGTTGCCGTTCTGCGCGTACCAGCCGGCAAACACCGGCTCGTTGGTGGATGCCGGCCCGCGCGGCAGGATCGCCGTGACGCCGGTACGGACCGGGCCCTTGCCGACCACCAGCTTGCCGTCGCCGGCGATGAGCGTGACGTGCCCGACCCGGACACCCTCGACGTCGGTGATCGCGTTGAGCGGGCCCGGCGTGCCGTCAAAGGGAACGCCGAGATCGCGGGCGCGCTCCGGCGCGGCGGCCACGGCCGACCCGCCAAGTCCCGCGCACAGGAGGCCAGCGACGGTGATGGCCTGAAGAAAACGACGGCTTCTCATCCTCTGATCTCCTCTTGCGCCGACGCACTCGGCGGCGCGGACTGCGTCTGGCGGAACCTCGCGGTCCAGCCGAGCATAGCCGAGCGGGGTCCGCTCGGGGACCCGGGCACGGACCGGGTCGCGGGCTTCTCCTGCGAAAGTGAAACGAAGGCCGACCGCCGGACGGCGCTTGGTTCAGCAAGAGGCCGCAATCTGTCACAATCGGGCCGCGATCCGTGCTCGGGACGAGCGCTGTCCTTCGGTTGTTGCAGTGCAAAGCAGTAGAACTCCACGCGTAGTCGACCACCGAATGGATGACAGGCAGCTCAACCCGCGCGAGTGCGCAGGGGACATCCGCCGTGCGCGCTGAATTCAACATGATCCCGCCGGCCGGCCTGCAGGGCCAGCGGGCCCTGCGCGCGACGCTGCTCGAGTTCTTCATCGACTGCTCGTCGGTGTCGGAGCTCTCGACCTGGCTTGAGTCGATCGGCCAGAGCTCGCAGGGCACCTCGGTCGAGAAGCGCACGCGGCTGCGTCAGGCGACGAAGTTCGTCGACCTCGAGGCCTCGAAGCTGCCGCGCGCCGCGCTGTCGTTCCTGTTGCGCTACGGTGACGAGCAGCTGTCCTACCTCTGCGAGATCCTGAAGCTGCCGGTCGCCGGCACGCCGGACGAGAAGGTGCGGCGGATCATGCGCCACATCGGCACCGTCGAGCACTGGCTGCCGTCGGCGAAGATGCTCGAGGAGCGGCCGCTGACCCGCGCGCACGTCCGCCCGTTCATCGATTACCACCTCGTGTCGAAGGACGCGAAAGCGGACGACGAGTTCAGCATGCCGCTCATCGCCGAGCTCATCGAGATCTTCGGTGCGCCGCTGGTGCACGAGCACCGCACGGTCGGCACTACCCAGCGCGAGATCATCTCGGCGCACGTCGGCGAGACCGTCGGTGACGGCGGCGTCGGTGTCCTCGTGCAGCGGCCGGGCAGCCC
>CAITAM010000067.1 GCA_903890265.1 uncultured Pseudomonadota bacterium
CGTGACATGTGCCAGAAGGTCATCGTCGTCGGCTCGAACGACCTGCAATCGCTCTACGTCGCCAATAATGTCTGCTCGGCGGTCGAGTATTTCCGCAAGCTCGGCGGCAATGTCGGCGTCGGCGGCCTCGTCATCAACAAGGACGACGGCACCGGCGAAGCCCAGGCCTTCGCGGCCGCCGCGGGAATCCCGGTGCTTGCCGCGATTCCGGCCAACGAGGATATCCGCAAGAAGAGCGCGAACTACGAAATCATCGGCCGCCCGGGCGGGACCTGGGCAGGTCTGTTCGAGACGCTCGCCCAGCAGGTGGCCGACGCCCCCCCCGTGCGCCCGGCGCCGCTGACTCAGGATCGGCTCCTCAGTCTGTTTTCGGCAAAAGACACCGGTCGCGATGTCGTGCTGCAGCCGGCCACGCTGGAGGACCTCTGCGGCCGCGTGGATCTGACCCGGCCGTCGCTCGAAGTGATCTACGACCAGGCTTGAGGCGGAAGGAGAAACTCTGATGTCCGAGCCAGTCCCTCTGTCCGCCCCAGGCAGCCAAGCCGTAGCCCCGGCCGGCGCACCGGTGTCGGGCACGGGTTGCCATGGCGGCAAGGAGACAATGCGGGCGGCCGCTCGCGCCGCCGGCAAGTCGGAGGCGCTGGACAAGCTCGCGAGGGACTATCCGGTGGGGCCGCACGATCAGCCGCAGAGCATGTGCCCGGCCTTCGGTTCCTTGCGGGTCGGGCTTCGCATGCGGCGAACCGCGACCGTGCTCTCGGGATCGGCCTGCTGCGTCTATGGCCTGTCGTTCACGTCCCACTTCTACGGTGCCCGCCGGACGGTGGGGTATGTGCCTTTCAATTCCGAGACGCTCGTTACCGGCAAGCTCTTCGAGGACATCCGGGAAGCGGTGCACAAGCTCGCCGATCCCGCGCTGTACGACACGGTGGTGATCATCAACCTGTGCGTGCCGACTGCCTCGGGGGTGCCACTGCAGCTCCTGCCGAAAGAGATCAATGGCGTGCGGATCATCGGGATCGACGTGCCGGGATTCGGCGTCCCGACGCACGCCGAAGCCAAGGACGTCCTGGCGGCCGCGATGCTGCGCTATGCCCGCAGCGAGGCGGAGCAGGGACCGGTGCAGGCGCCGCGCCTCGCTCGCGGCGGCGCGCCGACGGTGGCGCTCGTGGGCGAGTTGTTCCCGGCGGATCCGATGGGTCTGGCGATGATGCTGGATGGACTCGGTCTGGCGCCCGGACCGGTGGTGCCGACGCGTGAATGGCGTGAGCTGTACGGGGCGCTCGATTGTCCCGTGGCTGCCGCACTGCACCCGTTCTATACCGGCGTATTCCGTGAGTTCGAGGCAGCCGGCAGGACCGTCATCGGCTCGGCGCCGGTGGGTATGGACGGAACCGCCGCGTGGCTCCAGGCGGTGGGTGAGGCTGCCGGAGTCACCGCGAGCGTGATTGGCAACGCCAAGAACCGGTTCCTGCCCGTGATCAGGGCCGCCCTGGACCGTGCACCGATCAAGGCCCGGGTGACGCTGTCGGGGTACGAGGGATCGGAACTGCTGGTCGCCCGGCTGCTCATCGAAAGCGGCGCCGAGGTGCCCTACGTCGGCACCGCGTGCCCGCGCACGCCGCAGTCGGCGGCCGACGAGGCGTGGCTGACGGCCCATGGTGCCCGCGTCCAGTTCCGCGCTTCGCTTGAACAGGACCTCGCGGCCTTTCACGAATTCGGCCCCGATCTCGCCATCGGCACGACGCCGGTCGTGCAATACGCGAAGGAACGCTCGACTCCGGCGCTCTACTTCACGAATCTCATCTCCGCGCGCCCCCTGATGGGTCCCGCGGGGGCCGGCAGCCTCGCGCAGGTTATCAACGGGGCCCTCGCGAACAAGACGCGATTCGCCCAGATGGAGGCCTTCTTCAGCGGCGTCGGCAGCGGTCCGACCGCGGGCGTGTGGAGTGAAATGCCGACCGACCGACCGCAATTCCGGGCGGATTACGCCCGCAAGGTGGCGAAGGCCTCGGCCAAGCGCGCCGCCGAGAGCATGGGCTGATGCTGGTACTCGACCACGATCGGGCGGGCGGTTACTGGGGCGCGGTCTACGTGTTCACCGCCATCAAGGGCCTGCAGGTCATCATCGACGGGCCGGTGGGCTGCGAGAACCTGCCGGTGACCTCGGTCCTGCACTACACCGACGCCCTGCCGCCGCACGAACTGCCGATCGTCGTCACCGGACTTGGCGAAGAGGAACTCGGCCAGCACGGTACCGAGCAGGCGATGAAGCGGGCGCATGCCGTGCTCGATTCAGGGCTGCCGGCCGTGGTCGTGACCGGCTCCATCGCGGAAATGATCGGCGGTGGCGTGACACCCGAGGGCACGAACATCGCCCGCTTCCTGCCGCGCACCATCGACGAGGACCAATGGCAGAGCGCGAATCGGGCGCTGTCCTGGCTTTGGAGCGAATACGGGCGGAAGAAGGTTCCTGCTGCGGCCCCGCTGAGCGCCGATCGACAGCCGCTCGTCAATATCATCGGGCCGAGCTACGGGATGTTCAACGGTCCAAGTGACGTCGCCGAGATCCGCCGGCTGATCGAAGGTATCGGCGCGCGGGTCAATCTGGTGTTCCCCCTGGGCAGCCACCTCGAGGACGTGCCCAGGCTCTCCGATGCCGATGCCAACGTCTGTATGTACCGCGAGTTCGGGCGGCAGCTCTGCGAGACGCTTGATCGCCCGTACCTGCAGGCGCCGATCGGCATGCAGAGCACGACGCAGTTCCTGCGCACGCTGGGCGCAGTCCTCGGGCTCGATCCGGAGCCGTTCATCGAGCGGGAGAAGCACACGACACTGAAGCCGCTGTGGGATCTCTGGCGCTCGGTTACCCAGGACTTCTTCGGCACCGCAAGCTTCGCGATCGTTGCGAGCGAAACCTATGCGCGCGGCATCCGGCACTTTCTGAACGACGAACTCGGACTGCCCTGCAGCTTCGCCATCAGCCGCACCGCGGGAGCGAAGACGGACAACGATTTCATCCGCCAGCAACTGCACGAAAGACCACCGCTCGTGGTCTTCGGCAGCTACAACGAGCGGATGTACCTGGCCGAAGCCGGTTCGCGCGCGATGTACATACCGGCCTCGTTTCCGGGCGCCATCATCCGCCGCCACACGGGTACGCCTTTCATGGGGTATTCCGGCGCCGTGTACCTCGTCCAGGAAGTCTGCAACGCCTTGTTCGATGCACTCTTCCACATCCTGCCGCTCGGCTCGGAGCTCGACAAGCAGGTGCCGGTTACGCCATCGCGGCTGCACCACGAGCTGCCGTGGGATGACGACGCGCGTGCCGCACTCGATGAGCTGGTCGATGCGCAGCCCGTTGTCGTCAGGATTTCCGCGGCGAAGCGGATTCGCGATGCTGCCGAACGCGCCGCCCGCGAGGCAGGCGAGGCGCGCGTCTCCCGCGAGCGCGTGGTCGGTGATGCCCGGGTGGCGTCATGACCATCGCGCCAGGTCGCGACGCGAGTCGGCGAATGGAGTTCCGGGGCACGAGGGAGGCCGCAGGGCTTTCCGCTCGTCCGCCGGGTCCTGTCCGGATGTCCGGGCAGCGTGAGGGGCAACCGGTCGCACCGGTTGTCATCTATCCCGCACGGAGCGTGCGTGGTAAGGGCCGCAAGGCCATTTATGGAGGGTAGTTCAATGGCAGAAGAAAAGAGCAGCTCGCTGTCGGGGCTGACTGCAAACGAAGCGAAGGAGTTTCACTCGCTGTTCGTGCGCAGTTTCCTTATTTTCACGGCAATAGCCATCGTCGCGCATTTCCTTGTATGGAACTGGCGGCCCTGGTTCTGAGGCAGTGAGCGGGGGCAGCTCCGCAGCAGTACAAGCGATTAGAGGAGAACAAACATGTGGCGTATATGGATGCTTTTCGATCCTCGTCGGGCCCTCGTGGCTCTGGCGACGTTCCTGTTCGTGCTGGCTATATTGATTCACTTCATTTTGCTCAGCTCCAACAAGTACAACTGGATCGACGGCGCGCGACCCGCAGCGGCGACCGCTCATCAGGCGGCACCGCTTCCGAGTTCGTCGAACTGATCGGACCGTTCTGGTGGCGGACCGGGCGGCTCTAACCGCCGTTCCGTGCCGCCACCAGACGACTTGAGGACTGAGCTGGTCGGGTGTCTTGTGCAGAGGGTGCCAACATGGCAATGCTGAGCTTCGAAAGAAAGTACCGAGTTGCGGGTGGGACCCTGCTGGGCGGGGACCTGTTCGATTTCTGGGTAGGGCCGTTCTACGTCGGATTCTTCGGCGTCACGACGATCTTCTGCGCGCTGCTCGGCACTGCGCTCATCCTTTACGGGGCGAGCCTCGGTCCGACGTGGAACCTGTGGCAGATCAGCATCGCACCGCCCGATATCAAGTACGGACTGCAGCTCGCGCCCCTGCGCGAGGGCGGGCTGTGGCAGATCATCACGATGCTGGCGTTGGGAGCGTTCGTCTCCTGGGCACTGCGTGAGGTCGAGATCTGCCGCAAACTCGGCATGGGATACCACGTGCCCGCCGCGTTCGGCGTCGCGATCCTCGCGTATTTCACGCTGGAAGTCGTACGACCCGTACTGCTCGGCGCGTGGGGACACGCCTTCCCCTACGGTATCTTCAGTCACCTCGACTGGGTATCGAACGTAGGCTACCAGTACCTTCATTTTCACTATAACCCCGCACACATGATCGCCGTGTCGTTCTTCTTCACGACGACGCTGGCGCTCGCGATGCACGGCGGTGCGATCCTGTCCATGGCCAATCCTGGCCAGGGGCGGGTAGTTCGCGGTGCCGAGCACGAGAACACCTTCTTTCGCGACACCATCGGTTACTCGATCGGTGCCATGGGCATCCACCGGCTCGGCTACCTGCTGGCAGTGAACGCCGGCATCTGGAGCGCCATCTGCATCGTCATCAGCGGTCCGTTCTGGACCCGAGGGTGGCCGGAGTGGTGGGACTGGTGGCTCAACATGCCCATCTGGCGCTGACAGGGGAGAGGAACTATGTCTGGATATACGAATCTCTACTCGCGCGTGCAGATCCACACCACGGAACCCTATCCGGGCGTACCGCTCGGGCGTGGCAACTGGACGCGTGATGGCAAGGGCTGGATGAGTTCGCTGCTCGGTCGCATTGGTGACGCGCAGATCGGGCCGTTTTACCTCGGCACGACGGGGCTTGCGTCGTTGATCTGCGGCTTCATCGCCTTCGAGATCATCGGTCTCAACATGTGGGCCTCGGTGGGCTGGAGTCCAGGACAGTTCCTGCGTCAGCTGCCGTGGCTCGCGCTCGAGCCGCCGCCGCCGTCGTACGGCCTGCGGATACCTCCGCTGGCCGAGGGCGGCTGGTGGCTGATGGCCGGCGGCTTCCTGACCGCGTCGGTGATCCTCTGGTGGATCCGCATGTACCGCCGTGCCGTCGAGCTACAGGTCGGCACGCACGTGGCCTGGGCGTTCGCCTCCGCGATCTGGCTCTTTCTCGTGCTGGGCTTTATCCGTCCAGTGCTGATGGGCAGCTGGGCCGAAGCGGTCCCGTTCGGGATCTTCCCTCACCTGGACTGGACAGCAGCGTTCTCGCTCCGGTACGGCAACCTCTTCTACAATCCGTTCCACGCGCTGTCGATCGCGTTTCTGTACGGCTCGGTGCTGCTCTTCGCGATGCATGCCGGAACGATCCTCGCCGTCACTCGCTACGGCGGTGACCGCGAGGTGGAGCAGATCGTAGACCGCGGCACGGCATCGGAGCGGGCGGCCCTGTTCTGGCGGTGGACCATGGGCTTCAACGCGACGATGGAATCAATCCATCGCTGGGCCTGGTGGTTTGCGGTGTTGACGACGCTGACGGGCGGTATCGGCATCCTGCTGACCGGAACGGTGGTGGACAACTGGTACCTGTGGGCTGTGAAGCACCACGTTGCACCAGCTTACCCGCACGTTTTCCCGCCGGTCACGGATCCGGCGTCACTGCCGGCGTCCGCTCCCTGAAGCCGGTACCGAAGTCGGAGGCAGTACAATGAGCAGAAACAACACGCTGATCGCACTCGGGATGACCGCGGCACTGGTGCTGCTGGCGGGGTGCGAGAAGCCGCGACCGATCACCGTGCAGCGCGGCTTCCGCGGCACTGGCATGGAACTCCTGTACAACAAGCCCCGGCTTGATGCCCTGTACGAGCAGAACCAGCTGCCCGAGGTTCAGTCACCGGCGTCACCCGACGGCCCGCGGGCGGGTGAGGTGTACCAGAACGTGCAGGTCCTGAAGGACCTGTCGGCGGGCGAGTTCGCGCGCGTCATGCTGGCGATCACCCAGTGGGTCGCGCCGGCGGACCAGAGCTGCAACTACTGCCATCAGGGCGAGATGTCGAGTGACACGCTCTACACGAAAGTGGTCGCGCGCCGCATGCTGCAGATGACGCGCGATATCAACACCAACTGGAAAGCCCATGTCGGGGCGACCGGTGTGACGTGCTACACCTGCCACCACGGCCAGCAGGTGCCGGCGCAGGCGTGGTTCATCGACCCGGGCCCGCCGCCCGTCAAGGGTTTCGTCGCGGACCGTGGCGGCAAGAACATTCCTGCCGCGATCGTGGGCTCGAGTTCGCTGCCGTGGGATCCCCTCACGCCATTCCTGCTCGAAGCGAACGACATCCGTGAGCAGGGAACGGTGCCACTCGCAGGGTCCAACCGGCACTCCATCAAGCAGACGGAGTGGACCTACGGGCTCATGATGTACATGTCGAACTCGCTCGGCGTGAACTGCACCTACTGCCACAACACGCGTGCGTTCGGTGACTGGAATTCCAGCCCGCCGACCCGCGTCACGGCTTGGTACGGCATCCGGATGTCGCGGGCACTGAACAACACCTACATGCTGCCGCTGACGGCAACGTTCCCGGCTGATCAGCGCGGCCCGACCGGTGATGTCGGCAAGGTGGGATGCGGAACCTGCCACCGTGGCGTGTACAAGCCGCTCTTCGGCCACAGCATGCTGCCGGATTATCCGGAGCTCGCCGGCCCGCGCGCCGCGCCGGCGGTCGAGACGCCGGCGGTGCCGACGGGCATGCCGGCGGCGGATGCGCCTGCGAGCGGCATGACCCCGACGTCGGATCCGGCCGCATCGCCGGCCATGGCAGGGAAGCCGCTCTGATGGCGAGCCGGCGGCAGGCCCTCAAGGTGGCGGCGCGTGCCGAGCGCACCGCACCGGACGAGGGGCGCTTGCAGCCTGCCGAGGTGCGGCTCGCCCAGCCGCGCGGATTCTGCGCCGGCGTTTCACGGGCGGTGGACACCGTCGAGCGGGCGCTCGCGCTGTACGGCTCGCCGGTGTACGTCTTTCACGAGATCGTGCACAACGGCCACGTGGTTGCGGATCTCGCGGCACGGGGAGCGGTGTTCGTCGATGCGATTGGCGACATCCCGGCCGGGTCGACCACGGTGTTCAGCGCCCATGGCGTGGCCAGCGCCGTCTACACCGCGGCAGCCGCGAGGTCATTGCGGGTCATCGATGCGACCTGCCCGCTCGTGCAGAAAGTTCACCTGCAGGCCCGGCGGTACGTGCGGCTGGGCTACGAACTCGTCCTGATCGGCCACGAGGGGCACGAGGAGGTGGAGGGCACGGTCGGCTCGGTCGAAGGCCCCGTGCACGTCGTGGCCACCGTTGCGGACGTGGCCGCGCTCGATCTGCCCGATGCGGCGAGGGTCGCGTACGTCACGCAGACGACGCTCAGTGTCGATGACACCTCGCAGGTGATCGCGGCGCTCGAGCACCGGTTCCCGGCGATCGTGGGCCCCGCGCTCGATGATATCTGCTACGCGACGCTGAATCGGCAACGCGCCGTGCGTGAGCTTGCCCGCGCGGTCGATCTTATCCTGGTCGTCGGTGCCGCCAACAGTTCCAACTCCAACCGGCTGCGCGAGGTGGCGGCCCAGGAAGGCGTTCCCGCCTATCTCGTCGCCGATGCGTCTGCCCTGGAGCCGCGCTGGCTGCACGGCGCCACCCGGATCGGCGTGACTGCGGGCGCGTCCGCGCCCGAGCGCCTCGTGACGGAGCTCTGCGAGCGGCTCGTGGCCCTCGGCGCGCGGCTCGTCGTGGAGGTGCCTGGCATTCCGGAGAACGTCAGTTTCCGCCTGCCGTCGTTCACCCCGCCGGCGGTGCTGTCAGCGGCCCCAGCGACGGCCTAGATCGACGACGTGCGCGACTAGCGCGGCGCCAAGCCAGAGCGGAACCGTCTCGGCCCGGCCAGTGAGGGCCGCGCGACACGCGCACATCAGCAAGGCGCCCGATGCCAGATTCGGCACGGCGTCGACCCACGACAGGCCCCGCCGGTAGCGGGCGTAGAACAGCCCGAGCGCAACGGCCTCGACGGCCACCAGGCCAAGCGCGATGCCGATGAGCGGGCCACGGGCCAGCTCGGCGAGCCAGTCACTCATTCGGCAGACCCGACGGCGCGCGAATACGGATTCGGTCAGGCCCGGCCAAGGCCGAGCAGGTGAGCGGTGTCTTTGAGGAAGATCCGCAGATGGGCCATCGGATCGGTCCGCACCAGCTGCTTGTGCATGTAGGCCTGCCAGGTCAGCCGCTGCACATCGGGATCGGCGCACATTTTGACGAACCGCTCGCGGCGCGCGTCACTCGAGTACCAGAAGTACTGCATCATGCCGAGAACCCAGAACACCCGGCCGTGCTCGGCCATGAACTGGCGGCGGACGGTTGCGAGCTGCCGGGCGTCGCCGGTAGTCAGTAACCGGTCGAGTGCGTCGGCCGCGAAGCGTCCGCTGGCCATCGCGTAGTAGATGCCCTCGCCGGAAGCGGGCGCGACGACCCCTGCGGCGTCGCCGATGACGAGGACCGCCCGCCCGTCGTCCCAGCGGCGCAGCGGCTTCATCGGTATCGGTGCGCCCTCGCGCCGCACGGTGACCGCGTCGGCAAGGCCCGTGCGCGACCGGAGCCGGTTGACGCCCTGACGAAGCGAATACCCCCGCTGGGCACTGCCCACGCCGATGCTCGTGGTCTCGCCGTGCGGGAAGACCCAGCCGTAGAAATCCGGTGATACCTCGCCCTGGTACCAGACGTCGCAGCGGTTGCCGTCAAACGCCCTGCCGTCAACGGTGGCGGGCGTGCGGACGATTTCGTGGTACGCGGCGACCTGGCGTGCCTTGCCGGCGCCCGGTACGTGCTCTTTGGCGACCATCGATGCCGCGCCATCGGCGCCGACGAGCGTCCGGGTGAGGACGCTGGCCTCGGCCGTTCCGGCGTCGTCGGCGTCATTGCGGCTGAAATACACCCTGACAAGCCCGGACCCCTCGTACGAGGCGCGCAGGTAGCGACCGCTGACCCGTTCGGCACCGGCCTCGGCCGCGCGGCTGCGCAGCCATTCGTCGAACGGCGCACGGTCGACCATGCCGACGAAGCCGCCGTCGATCGGCATGTCGACCTCGCGACTTGCCGGGGAGACCATCCGGGCGCTGCGGATCTTCGCGACCAGCAGGTGGTCGGGAATGGCGAAGTCCTTGATCAGTCGGGGCGGTATCGCTCCGCCGCACGGTTTTGGGCGTCCCGCCCGATCGAGCAGCAGCACCTGCCGGCCGGCGAGCGCGAGCTCCTGCGCGGCGGTGGCACCGGCCGGACCGCCGCCGACGATGACCGTGTCAAGAATGCGCTCGCTCATGCGGTTCCCCGTCCAAGTTCAGGCAGTCGCGGTGACGAGTGCTGCGTCCGGCCCGGTCGGCTTGGCGCGGGCGACCCGACCGCAAGCGACGCGGCGCCGGCAAAGAGCAGGCCCTCCGCAACGAACACGACCGCGTAGGCCATGTCGGCGGTGCCCAGCCAGTGGCGGGCGAGGTCGATCGATACGGTGCTCGCGAGGCCACCCGCGGCGAACGCCACGGCCTGTGCTCCACCCCAGAGCCCCATGCGCACGCCTTCCCGTCCGTCACCGTTGGCGGCGGCGAGATCCATCATGACCCCGATCGCCGAGACCGTGAACGCGCCGGTGGCGAGGCCGAGCGTAAACACCGCGGGCTGCAGCGGCAGCGGCAGGACACCGGCGCTGCCAAGTGCAATGGCGACGAGCATGACGGCACTGCCGAGGCAGCCAACGCGGACCCACCCGGCGGGGTTGCCGATGCGCAGCGCCGAGGTCGCCAGGGCGACGGCGATCATGCCGAGTACCGCGCCGGAGTGCAGGCTGCCGGCCACCCGGGCCGACGCGCCCGGCGTCAGGTGAAAGACGTGTCCCGCGAACGGTTCGAGCAGGAGTTCGAGGGCACTGAACGCCAGCATCGACAGAAAGATGAACGCGGTGAAACGGCGGGTCAGTGGTTCGCGCCAGACGGCGGCGAGCGCCTCACGGAAATCCACCGGATTCCCGGCGCCCGGGCGGCGCGCCACGGTGGCACCGCGAACCGACTCGATACCGTACAGCCCCGCGGTCGCCAGCAGCAGAGCGACGCTCACCGCGCAGGCGGTCACCGCGACGAGCCGCAGCGGTCCGTAGGGATCGAGGAACTTACCCATCAGGCCTGCGGTTACCGCGAAGCCGAAAATCATCATGATCCAAAGGACCGTCGCGGCAGCCGCGCGTCGCGAGGGCGTCACCGATTTCGCCAGCAGTGCGAGTAGCGAGGTTCC
>CAITAM010000068.1 GCA_903890265.1 uncultured Pseudomonadota bacterium
GATGGCAAAGCCGAGTGCCGCGCGGGTCGCCGCCAGCGGCGAGAGATCCTGCGCGAGGCGGTAGCGGCCCTCCGGCAGCCGGTCACCGAGCGCGAGCGACGCCGCGTAGACGCCCTCGTCCGGGCCCGCGACCCGGCCAAGGCCGACCACGGCGCCCGCCAGGGCGCCGCCCGAGCCCGGCAGCAGCACGACCCTGCCACGCTCGCCGCGAAACTCCCACGCGGCAAGCCACGCCACCGCCGCCTCGTCGAGCCCGAGAGCGGCGAGGCGCGCACCACCCGCGTCCCGCTCCGCCACGAAATAGAGCGCGAGGCCGTCGCCGGTCCCGGCCGGCTCAAACCACGGATCGCTCACCGTTACCCTGTTCATCGTGCCACTCCCGGTGCGTCCGCGTTCGGCGCGGGCGTTTGCCGCCACGCGTTTAGCGTACCCGCATTCGGTCGCCGCGTTGACAAGGCAAATGCGCGTATGGTCCCATTCCGGCGGGTCTTTTTCGCTCCATCTGCGTCCTCTGTCCGCGCCCCGCGCGTGCTTCGGCCACTCGGATCGGCTGGCTGTCCCCGTTCGCTGCCCCCACTGCCGCCGGCCGGCGCAGTCAAGGGCGGCGCACGCTTGATGCCGGCCACGGCCGCGCACCGCGGCCGGGACGATGACCCACGGCCGGGCCACAGGGCCTGCAAGACTGTTTTCAGTGTGGGCGCGACCGCCGGGCGGCGCGTTCGGATCGGTTCACGACGGGAGAGATCATGCGGATTTTCGGCGAGAAGGATGTTTCGAAGAAGGCGCTGAAGGGCGCGACGATTGCGGTGGTCGGCTACGGCAGCCAGGGCCGTGCGCACGCGCTCAACCTGAAGGACAGCGGCTTTGATGTCGTCGTCGGGCTGCGCAAGGGCGGCGCGAGCGCCAAGAAGGCGAAGAAGGACGGCCTCAAGGTCCTCGAGCCCGCCGCCGCCGAGAAGGGCGCGCACCTCGTCGCCATCCTCACGCCGGACACCACGCAGCCGGCCGTGTATGCCGAGATCAAGGACAGCCTCGAGCACGGCGCGACGCTGCTCTTCGCGCACGGCTTCAACATCCACTTCAAGCAGATCAAGCCGCGCAAGGACCTTGACGTCGTGCTGATCGCGCCGAAGGGCCCGGGCGACCTCGTGCGCCGCCAGTACCAGCAGGGCCGCGGCGTGCCCTGCCTGCTGGCCGTCGCCCAGGACTCGACCGGTAAGGCGAAGGCCAATGCCCTCGCCTACGCGCACGGCATCGGCGGCACGCGCGGCGGCGTGCTTGAGACCACGTTTGGCGAGGAGACCGAGACGGACCTCTTCGGCGAGCAGGCGGTGCTCTGCGGCGGCGCGACCGAACTCGTGCTGAAGGGCTTCGAGGTGCTGGTCGAGGCCGGCTACCAGCCGGAAGTCGCCTACTACGAGTGCCTGCACGAGCTGAAGCTCATCGTCGACCTGCTGCACGAGGGTGGCATCGCGAAGATGCACCAGTTCATCTCCGAGACCGCGAAGTGGGGCGATCTCCTGTCGGGACCGCGCGTCATCGACCGCGGCGTCAAGGCCGAGATGAAGGGCGTGCTGAAGGACATCCAGTCGGGCAAGTTCGCCCGCACCTGGATCCGCGAGAACAAGACCGGCAAGAAGAAGTACCAGAAGCTGCTCGACAAGGACCTGGCGCACCCGATCGAGAAGGTCGGTGCCGAGCTTCGCGCCCGCATGCCCTGGCTCGAGCAGTCGAAGTAATCCGTCGGGCGCGGGCGGTGCGGCCCCGCACCGCCCGCGCGGGACGGCGCGGCACGGCGGCTGCCGTGCCGCGGCACCGGTACAGGACCTGAACGACGATGACCCCCCGCACCCTGTTCGAGAAGATCTGGTCCGCGCACGAAGTGGTCGCCGAGACCGCCGACACGCCGGCCGTCCTCTACATCGACCTGCACCTGACCCATGAAGTGACGACGCCGCAGGCGTACACGGTACTGCGCCAGCGCGGCCTCAAGGTGCGCAACCCGTCGCGCACCTTCGCCACGATGGATCACTCGACGCCGACCGACACGGCGCAGATCTTCGGCGGCGTGCCGATCCGTGATTCGTCGGCGGCGCGCCAGGTGGCGGAGCTCGAGAAGAACTGCGCTGAATTCGGCATCGAGCTCCTGAAGCTCAAGGACCCGGCGCGGGGCATCGTGCACATCGTCGGCCCCGAGCTCGGGCTCACCCAGCCCGGCCAGACGATCGTCTGCGGTGACAGCCACACGAGCACGCACGGCGCGTTCGGCGCGCTCGCGTTCGGCATCGGCACGACCGAGGTCGGCCACGTGCTCGCGACGCAGTGCCTCCTGCAGCGCAAGCCGAAGACCTTCGCCCTCAACGTCAGCGGCGCCCTCGGCCACGGCGTCACCGCCAAGGATCTCGTGCTTGGCATCATTCACCGGATCGGCGTCTCGGGCGGCACCGGGCACGTGCTCGAGTACCGCGGCGCCACCATCGAGGCGCTCGGCATGGACGAGCGCATGACGGTGTGCAACATGTCGATCGAGGCCGGCGCCAAGGCCGGCCTCATCGCCCCCGACGCGACCACCTACGCCTACCTCAGGGCGACGCCACGCGCGCCGTCCGGCGCGGCCCTCGAGGCCGCGCTCGCGCACTGGCAGTCGCTGCCGAGTGACCCGGGTGCGACCTACGACCGCTCGGTGGACATCGATGCCGCGTCGCTCGCGCCGATGATCACCTACGGCACGCACCCCGGCATGTCGATCGCGATCGACGGGACGGTCCCCTCGCCGGCCGGCGACCCGGTCCACGACAAGGCGCTGCGCTACATGGGCCTTGCCGGCGGCGAACCGCTGCTCGGCCGGCCGGTCAACGTCGTGTTCCTCGGCTCCTGCACGAACGCGCGCCTGTCGGACCTGCGCGCGGCCGCCCGGGTGCTGCGCGGCCACAAGGTGGCGCGCCACGTGCGCTTTCTCGTCGTACCCGGCTCCCAGTCGATCAAGCGGGCGGCCGAGGCCGAGGGCCTCGCCCAGGTCTTCATCGATGCGGGTGCCGAGTGGCGCGAGTCCGGTTGCTCGATGTGCCTTGGCATGAACGGCGACCTCGTGCCGGCCGGGGAGTACTGCGTCAGCACCAGCAACCGCAATTTCGAGGGCCGCCAGGGCGTCGGTGCCCGCACGCTGCTCGCCAGTCCGCTGACGGCGGCCGCCGCCGCCATCGAGGGCCGCGTCGCCGATCCCCGTCAGTACCTCGCCTGACGTCCCGGAGGACGCCGACGCCATGCAACCGATCAGGACCCTGACCTCGCGCACCGTGGTGCTGCCGGGCAGCAACATCGACACCGACCAGATCATCCCGGCGCGCTTCCTGACGACGACCACCCGCGACGGACTCGGCCAGCACCTCTTTGCCGACTGGCGCTACGACGCCGCCGGCGCGCCCCGGCCCGAGTTCGTGCTCAACCGCCCGGAGGCTGCCGGCTGCGAGATCCTGGTCGCCGGGCGCAACATCGGCTGCGGGTCGTCGCGCGAGCACGCGCCATGGGCGCTGATGGACTTTGGCTTCCGGGCCGTCATCAGCACCGAGATCGCCGACATCTTCCGCGGCAACAGCCTGAAGAACGGCCTGTTGCCGGTCGTGGTGGACGAGGCGACCCACGCGCGCCTCGTCGCATCGCCCGGGAGCCTCGTGACGCTCGATCTCGAGACCCGCACGCTCAGGCTCGACGACGGTACCGCGGTGCCCTTCCCGCTCGAGAATTTCGCGCGCTACTGCCTCATGAACGGCACCGACGAGCTCGGCTACCTGCTCGCGCAGGCCGAGCGGATCAGCGCGTTTGAAGCGGCGCGCGCGCCATGAAGGCGACGCTCGCGGTCCTCGCGGGTGACGGCATCGGTCCTGAAGTCACGGCGGAGGCGCTGCGCGTCCTCGAGGCGGTGGCGAGCCGCTTCGGTCACGACTTCACCTTCCATGCGGCGCCCGTGGGCGCCGCGGCCATCGACCTCACGGGCGAGCCGCTGCCGAAGGCGACGCTCGAGGTGGCGCGCGCCAGTGACGCCATCCTTTTCGGCGCGATCGGCGATCCGCGCTTCGCCGACCCCTCGCACAAGGTGCGCCCCGAACAGGCGATCCTCGGCCTGCGTCGTGAGCTCGCGCTCTACGCCAACCTGCGCCCGGTCGTGACCTACCCCGCCGTCTACGATGCCTCGCCGCTGAAGGCTGAGCTTCTCGCGCACGTCGACATCATGGTGGTGCGTGAGCTGACCGGCGGGATCTATTTCGGAACCAAGAGCCGCTCGGCGAGCGAGGCGAGCGATCTGTGCGTCTACACGCGCCCGGAGATCGAGCGCATCGTCCACCTCGGCGCGCGCCTCGCCATGGCACGGCGCAGCAAGCTGACCTCGGTCGACAAGGCGAACGTGCTCGAGACCTCGCGCCTCTGGCGCGCGGTGGTGGACGACGTGATGGCCGCCCATTACCCGTCGGTCGCCGTCGAGCACATGTACATCGACGCCGCGGCCATGCACCTCCTGCGCAGGCCTGCCGACTTTGACGTCGTGATCACGGAGAACATGTTCGGCGACATCCTGACCGACGAGGCATCGATGCTGCCGGGCTCGCTCGGCCTGTGCCCGTCCGCCTCGCTCGGCGCCGGCAGCCTCGGCCTGTACGAGCCGATCCACGGCTCGGCACCGGACATTGCCGGGCGCGGCATCGCCAACCCCATCGGCACGATCCTCTCCGCCGCGCTCCTGCTGCGGCACTCGCTGTCGTTGCCCGAGGAGGCCGCGGCGATCGAGCGCGCGGTCGGCGCCACGCTCAGCGCCGGCATCCGCACGGCCGATCTCCGCCCGAGCGGCCCCGCGGCCTCGACCGTGCAGGTAGGCGACGCCGTCATCGCCCGCTTGGGCGAGGCCTGAGCCGCTACACGGCCGACGGGCCGCGCTCAGGCGGTCGCGCGCGCCGGCACGGCCTCGGCACGCGCGCAGGCCGCGCGCAGGTCGGCGATCAGGTCCTCGCCCGACTCGATGCCGACCGAGAGGCGCAGCAACCCGTCCGTGATCCCGGCCCGGGCCCGGGCGGCGGGTTCCATCGACGCGTGCGTCATCGTCGCCGGGTGCGCGATCAGGCTCTCGACGCCACCGAGCGATTCGGCGAGCGAGAAACAGCGCAGGCCGTCCAAAAACGCGGGCACCGCGGCGGCACCCGCCGCGAGTTCGATCGAGAGCATCGCGCCAAAGCCCTGCTGCTGCGCACGGGCGAGCGCATGGCCCGGGTGCGAGGCGAGACCCGGGTAATGCACTCGACCGATCGCGGGCTGGCGCACGAGTTCGGCAGCGATCGCCGTCGCGTTCTCCTCGTGCACCCGCAGGCGCGCGTGCAGCGTGCGCACCCCGCGCAGCGTCAGGTAGCTGTCGAAGGCGGAGCCCGTGATGCCAAGGCAGTTCGCCCACCAGGCGAGTTCATCGCCAAGCGCCGGGTCCGCCGCGATCACCGCCCCGCCGACCACGTCGCTGTGGCCGTTGAGGTACTTGGTGGTCGAGTGCACGACGAGGTCGGCACCGAGTTGCAACGGCTGCTGCCAGAGCGGCGACAGGAAGGTGTTGTCCACCGCGACCGTGGCACCGACCGCGTGCGCGGCGTCGCTGACCGCGCGGATGTCCGTGATGCGCAGCAGCGGGTTGGACGGCGTCTCGAGCCAGACGAGGCTCGGCCGGTGCTGCAGCGACTCGCGCAGGGCACCGAGGTCCGTCGGATCGACAAAATCCACGACCAGCCGGCCGGTCCGCGCCAGCGCCGAGAACAGCCGGTGGCTGCCGCCGTAGCAGTCGCGCGGCGCCACCACGCGGCTGCCGGCGGGCAGGTGCGCGGTCGCGAGCGACACCGCCGCCATGCCCGTCGCCGTCACGATGCACTTCGTGCCGCCCTCGAGCGACGCGAGCGCATCACCCAGACCGTCGCGGGTCGGGTTGCCGGAGCGGCTGTAGTCGTACTGGCGTCGCTCGCCGTAGCCGGCAAACGAGTACGTGGAACTCAGGTAGAGGGGCGGTACGACGGCACCGTGGGTCGGGTCGCTGTCGATACCGGCACGGACCGCGAGCGTCGCGGAAGGCCGCTCGGGCGCGCTCATCGCGGCCACCGGCAGGAGGATGGAATCAGAGAACAACGAGCTGGCATGCATCGACTCCCGGGCACCGCGCCGCCGGCAACCCGCCGACCGTCACGCCTGAACTCCTGGGAGTGGCCGCGGAACAACCCGCCGGCCCGACCGTTCAGCGAACGGCGGCTTATCTGTCGGATGCACCGGTCGGGCGACAGGCCTGACACAGCAACCGCAGGAGTTGGCACCGTACCGCGTGATCGCGGTGGTTGCCCCGGCTTCAAAGGGCCCGTCCCTCAGCCGGTCTAGATAAGCGCCGAGAATCGTAAAGAGGCCGACCCCGCGCGTCAAGCGACGCAGGTCCCGCTTTGGCGCGCCGCGGCCGCGCGCCCGGCCGGGCCTACAGCCGGCCCTGCAGGATCGCGAGCATGCGCCGCAACGGCTCCGCCGCGCCCCAGAGGAGCTGGTCGCCGATCGTGAAGGCGCAGAGGTACTCGCCGCCCATCGGCAGCTTGCGCAGCCGGCCGATCGGCACGGTGAGCGTGCCGGCCACGGCGAGCGGCGTCAGGCCCGTGATCGAGTCCTCGCGGGTGTTCGGGATCACGCGCACCCACGGATGGGCGGCGGCGAGCCGGGCCTCGATCTCGGCCAGCGGCACGTCGCGCTTCAGCTTGATGGTGAGCGCCTGGCTGTGGCAGCGCATGGCACCCACCCGGACGCAGATGCCATCGACCGGCAGCGGCGTCGCCTCCCGGCCGAGGATCTTGTTCGCCTCGGCCATGGCCTTCCACTCCTCCCGGCTCTGCCCCGTGCCGAGATCCTTGTCGATCCACGGGATGAGGTTCGCCGCGAGCGGCAGGCCGAACTCGGTCACGGGCGCCGCGTCCGTGCGCAGCGCGGCCTGGACCGTGGCGTCGACGGACAGCGCGGAGACCGCGGGGTCGTCGAGGCCGCTGCCCGCGGCGTCACGGATAAAGCCCATCTGCCGCACCAGCTCCTTCATGTGCGCGGCACCGGCACCGGAGGCGGCCTGGTAGGTCATCGCCGTCACCCACTCGATGAGGTCGGCCTCGACGAGACCGGCGAGGCCGAGGAGCATCAGCGAGACGGTGCAGTTGCCACCGACGAAATC
>CAITAM010000069.1 GCA_903890265.1 uncultured Pseudomonadota bacterium
CCGAGGCAACCGTCATGTCCGCAGTGATCTCCGAGTCCGAAGCCCTGATCGTCTTTACGCCGTCGGGCAAGCGTGGCCACTTTCCGATCGGCACGCCCGTGCTGCAGGCAGCGCGCGCGCTCGGTGTCGACATCGACTCGGTCTGCGGCGGCCGCGGCCTGTGCGGCCGCTGTCAGGTCGTGCTGGCGGAAGGCGAGTTCGCCAAGCACGGCGTGACCTCGACCGCCGAGAGCCTGACCCCGGTCAGCGAGCCGGAGCTTCGCCTCGCGCGCCGCTCGAAGCTCGCCGAGGGACGGCGGCTGTCCTGCTCGACGAAGATCCTCGGCGACGTCGTGATCGACGTGCCGGAGACGAGCCAGGTTCATCGCCAGGTGGTGCGCAAGGCCGCCGAGGCGCGCGAGATCGACCTCCATCCGCTGGTCCGGCTCTATTACGTCGAGGTGCGCGAACCGGACATGCACGAGCCGTCCGGTGACCTGCGGCGTCTCAAGGAAGCACTGGAGCGCGAGTGGCAGATCAGCGGGCTCGACTGCGATCTGCAGGTCCTGCAGACGTTGCAGGTCACGCTGCGTCAGGGCGAGTGGAAGGTCACGGTGGCCGTGCACGACGGCAAGCAGATCATCGCCGTCTGGCCGGGACTTAAGGAGGTTGTGTACGGCCTCGCGGTCGACATCGGCTCGACCACGATCGCGGCGCACCTCTGCGAGATCCTGACCGGTGACGTGGTCGCCTCCGCCGGCCTCATGAACCCCCAGATCCGCTTTGGTGAAGACCTGATGAGCCGGGTCTCGTACTCGATGATGAACCCGGGTGGCGCCGCGCAGATGACGGTGGCCGTGCGCGAGGCACTTAACGAGCTCGCCGCGGAAGTGGCCCGCGAAGCCGGCGTCAGCGTCGAGGACCTGCTCGAGATCACGATGGTCGGCAATCCGATCATGCATCACCTCCTGCTCAACATTGACCCGGTCGAGCTTGGCGGCGCGCCGTTCGCGCTGTCGATCGATACCTCGGTCTCGCTGCCGGCGCGCGAACTTGGCCTGAAGCTACACCCGAATGCCCGTGCCTACGTGCTGCCCTGCATCGCCGGCCACGTCGGCGCTGACGCCGCGGGTGTGATGCTCGCCGAGCGACCGGACCTGTCGGACGAGATGACGCTGATTGTCGACGTCGGCACCAATGCCGAGATCGTGCTCGGCAACCGGCACCGGCTGGTCGCCTGCTCAAGCCCGACGGGCCCGGCCTTCGAGGGCGCGCAGATCAGCTGCGGCCAGCGAGCGGCGCCCGGTGCGATCGAGCGGGTGCGCATCGATCCGGTCACGCTCGAGCCGCGCTTTCGTGTCATCGGCTGCGAGCTCTGGTCCGACGACCCGGGCTTTGCCGAGGCGACCAAGCGGACCGGCGTTACCGGCATCTGCGGCTCGGGCATCATCGAGGTCATCGCCGAGATGTACCTGTCCGGCGTGATCAACCAGGACGGCGTGGTTGACGGCGAACTCGCCGCCCGCTCGCCGCGCATCGTGCCGAACGGCCGGACCTTTGCCTACGTGCTGCACCAGGGCGCGGTGGAACTCAAGATCACGCAGAACGACGTGCGCGCGATCCAGCTCGCGAAGGCCGCGCTCTACGCCGGCATCAAGCTGCTCATGGAGCGGATTGGCGTCGAGACGGTGCAGCGCATCCGCCTCGCCGGCGCGTTCGGCAGTCACATCGACGTCAAGTACGCGACGGTCCTCGGCATGATTCCGGACTGCGACCTCGCCAAGGTCGACTCGGCCGGCAACGCGGCGGGCACGGGCGCGCGCATCGCGCTCCTCGATGCCACGGGCCGGGCGACGATCGAGCGGCTCGTGCGCGATGTCGAGAAGGTCGAAACCGCGATCGAGCCGCGCTTCCAGGAGCACTTTGTCGAGGCGATGGCGATTCCGCACAAGACCGCGCAGTACCCGAACCTGTCGAAGGTGCTGACCCTGCCGGCACCGAAGGCGTCGGCCAGCCAGAACGAGACCCGCGGTCGGCGGCCGCGCCGCGCGGACGCGGCGCCGGCCACGGCGGTCTGAGCGGACAGCGGCCGGGGCGTCCCGGCCGCCTGGTGACTCGCCCCGGGCGCCCCGGCGGGCGTCCGTGCCGAGCCTGACAGACAGGGACCACACGGTTTGCGGCCACCGCCGGCGGCGAGCCTCGAGCAGGGATACGAAGCAGCCATGAGCGTCACCAGCCACGATCCGGCAGCGGCCGCGCCGCCGCAGACACTGAAGCGGGAAATCGACTGGAAGGGTGCCTTCTGGGCTGCGAGCGGGGTGCCGGCCGGCGTGCTGCTCACGCTCGGTGCCGTGACGACGATCATCGGCCAGCCGTCGTGGGTCGTCTGGATGGTGTCGGTGATGCTCGGCTTCGTGCAGTCCTTCGTCTACGCCGAGATTGCCGGGCTCTTTCCCTCGAAGTCGGGTGGCGCGTCGGTCTATGGCGCGGCGGCCTGGTTGCCCTACAACAAGTTCGTCGCGCCGATCTCGGTCTGGTGCAACTGGCTCGCCTGGTCGCCCGTCATGGCGCTCGGCGTGGGGCTGGCCGCGAGCTACGTGATCGTCAACGTGTTCGGCGCCGATTCGCCGGTCAGTCACTGGGAGCTGCATCTCCTCTCGCTCGATTTCGTGCGGCCGGGGCTCGCCCTTCGCGTCAATGCCGTGTCGCTCGTCGCGGCCGGTTTCCTGACCCTGACGTTCATCATCCAGCACCGCGGCGCCAGTCGGGCCGCGAACACGCAGAAGCTCCTCGCGCTGGTCTGCATCGGGCCGCTGATCCTCGTCGGGCTGATTCCGCTCCTGACCGGGAATATCAGCTCGGCGCACCTGCTGCCACTGCTGCCGCTGGTCCGTGACAGCGCGGGCGCACCGCAGTTCGGTACCTGGAACGCCGCGGGCGTTACGCTGCTGATGGCGGCCATGTTCGGGGCCGGCTGGGCGACCTACGGGTTCGAGACGGCCGTCTGCTACACCCGCGAGTTCCGCGACCCGGCGAAAGACACGTATCGCGCGATACTCTCGGCCGGACTGCTCTGTATCGTCGTTTTCACGCTGGTGCCGCTCGCCTTCCAGGGCGTGTTCGGCATCGAAGGGCTGCTGAGTCCCGGTATCTACGACGGCAGTGGGGTGGCGCTCGCGCTGGCGACCATGGTGCACGCGGGGCCGGTGATCACCAATCTCCTCATCGTCATGTTCATCCTCGCGCTGCTGCTCATCGTCAACTCGTCGATGATGGGCTCGTCACGGACGCTCTACCAGGCATCGGTCGACGGCTGGCTGCCGCGCTACCTGTCCAAGGTCAACGCCCACGGTGCGCCCACGGCCGCGATGTGGACGGACCTCGCGTTCAACATGGTGCTGTTGCTCATGTCGGACTATTTCGCGGTGCTGATGATCTCGAACGTCTGCTACATGATCTTCGTCTTCCTGAACCTGCAGTCGGGCTGGATCCACCGCCTCGACCGGCCGCACTGGAAGCGCCCGTTCCGCTGCCCGACGTGGCTGCTGGTCCTCGGCGGCGTGCTCGGCTTCGTGAACATGGTCTTCGTCGGTGCGGGTGCCGACGTCTGGGGCGCGGGCACGCTGCGAAACGGCCTCGTGGCCGTGTCGCTGATCGTGCCGGTCTTCATCTTCCGTCACTACGTTCAGGACGGCGGCGTCTTCCCGGCCCAGATGCGGGAAGACATGATGCCGTTCCCCGAGGACGCGGGCCGGCGCAGGGCGGGGTTGCTGCCGTACCTCGCACTGCTCCTCGTCGTGGCACTCCTCTGGGTCACGCACCACTACGCCGTGCTGCCGCAGTAGGGCGGCGGGGCATGAGCGTGCGCCCGGACGTCCGGTTGCTCGTGGCAACGGCGCTGCTGCTGGGCGCACTGCCCGCACGTGCGGCTCCCTACGAGCGACCCCTGGGGGTGCAGCGCGTCGTGCCGGAGGATCGGCACGATCCGGTCGGGGAGCAGCGATGCACGTACTACCGCGACTGGATGGTCCGTGAATCGGGTGTCGACACGCCGGGTCCGGGGCCTGCGGAACTCGTGGTGCTCACCGGCGCGGCGCCGGCTGCCGGCTGCGCC
>CAITAM010000070.1 GCA_903890265.1 uncultured Pseudomonadota bacterium
CGGCTCGAGACGCTCTCATCGGACTGCGACAACTTGAGAGTCCAAGTGCGCCGTCTCTCGGAGGAAAGGGACAACGCCTCAGGCGACGCCGAGCACTGGAGGGCCCGCCTCGCCGAGCACCGCCGCGACACTGATCGACAACTCCGGGCCCTTGAAGACCACAACGCGCGTCTCCTGAATAACGCGCGGACGGAGCACGAGGCTGTCGTGGCGACCCTGCAAGATCAGATCCAGGCCCTCAAGGCTCAAAGCGAGCGGCGCCGAGTTCGGGCCGAGGAGTGCGTCGCGACCGCCAAGGGTGCGCAAGGGCGCTACCGCAAGCAGATCGGCGACCTCAAGGCGGAGGTCCACCGCCTGAGGGCAAGCCTGAGCCCTGGCTGGACATTCGCCGCCCCCTCGCAAGAGGCTGAGAAGAAGTAAAGAGCGTGGACCTCTCCTATGTCCATACCACCACTACGGCACGCTTTTCTCGCGCACATCGCGGCCGACTGGGAGGACTTTGCAGAGCTTCGACGGGCGGCCAGCGCGCGCGGGCACCGATCCCGGCTGTCTAATGCCGTCAGCATTCTGGTCAACGAAATCCGCGTCTCGATGGCGGCAGCTTTGCTCAGCGCCCCGCTGCATGGATCAGCCGCGCTCGACGCCGCGGCAGCATCGGAAGCAACGGCCAAAGCAGCGCGCCTGTATGCGTACGCAAGAACTATCATTGCGGATGGCAGAGCGGCACTCGTGGAGGCATGGCACTTCACGGCCGAGCAATGCGACACAGTCCTTACCGGCCTCGCTTCAGCCGTGGGCCCGCCGCCGCGCTTGGGGCCCGATGATATTCCCAGACCATTGCCAGCTCCCACGTCCGGGCCCAGGCCGACGCTGCAACCGTTCGAACAGAAAGTGCACGTGTTCCTCGCCGCGGTCGCTCAGGGCATGGCAATGCAGCGTGCTATCACGGCCTTCAGCCGCGCCGACAACGGAGCTTACTCACATGACGATCGGAATTACTACCCTGCCGACCCGGCGCTGGGATCGTTGGCGGACCGCCCCGCAGCACTTCATCGCGCGGAGCGATTTGCGCTCAAGGGAGCTGAGGGCGAACAGGATCTCACGCTCTTCCTGATTGATGACCACCTTGTCGCTATCTCCAGCGCATGCAGACTACGCATCGGCTGGCTGGAGGACACTCGTCGCCACCGGGGAGGGCTCGTGACCCTACCGGACTTTATCGCTCTCCCGCGCGACGAACAAGGCAGGCCCATCATTCCGACATCGCGGGTCACGGCTCTTGCGGAAGCCGCAGACGCTTGGGCCTGTGAGCTGGCCACGCTTGACGGAGTCACGGCCGCTATAACGCGGGGCAAGCTCGTTATGCCCAAGATCTCGGCGCCTACCCAGCAAACAGCTCTGCGGAATCACCCATCATGGGAGAAGGATGATGCCGCTAAAGCCGCCCTAGGTCCCGTCATCGCAAAGTGGCTAGCAACGGGCGTCCTGGAGTACGTCGGGTGGGACGACCGAGTACCTGTTCTCCTGCAGCCCTGCGGGGCCGTGCCGAAGGGGACGGCGCCTTTCTACCGCCTGATTACGGACGCTCGCTTCGCCAACCGTATGTACTCGGACTGGGGCGTCACTTATACAACTGCGGCGCAGCTGAGTAGCACGCTCAACCGGTGCGACTTCACGTTCAGCATCGACATCTCAGATGCATACCACCTCGCTCTATGGGCCGGTTGTGGTGGCGAGCTTCGGCCAACGTTGCGACCCATCCTGGCCGATCGGAATAGCCCAGCGTGTCGACTGTCGTGGCTGACAGCCATGATCAATGGCTGCGATCCCTCGACCTGCAGGGGCGGCTGCGACAAGGACATGAGCGGAATCATGATTGA
>CAITAM010000071.1 GCA_903890265.1 uncultured Pseudomonadota bacterium
CGACCGATATCGACGATCTTCACTCCGCTGGCGGGATCGACGGCATCACCCTGCCCGTCACCCACGACCAGCGTCACGTCGCCGAAGGCCTTGGCCAGCGAGGCGCACTCCTTGCGCAGGATCCGCATATCCCACCGCTGGTGTACGGTACTGCAGTGGACGATTCGAAGCGTCTTCGACCCAATCCGGGCCGCCGGCGCCTCAGGAGTAGACACGAAGGCCCCGGCCGCTGACCCGCTGCACAAGCGCCTGCACTTTCTTCAGCAAGCGGTGCCGGCTACCCCAGTTCGGAAAATCCTCGTACCGACGGTTGGGCGCCTTCAGATAAGTATCGAATTGCGCCCGCGTGATGCGGAGCTTCTTGCAGAAGTAAGTGATATCGATCTCGAGTTCCCGTGGATCGTAGAGCGGCTCGTCGAGCTTCTGCAGCGCCTGCTCGCGCGTCATCTGCCCGGAAACGATCAAGCTCGAGTAGTGCGGCCGTCGCTTGTCGTAGCCGAATTTGACCGGCAGGTAGTAGTTCTGGAAAAGCTTGGTGAAGACCGACTCACCGTGCTTTCGCCCGTAGGGGCGCCAGCCGCACGCGGCCGACAGCTCGGTGATCGCCTGGTCCTTGTTATAGGGCATGAAATTGAGCGGCCTGACCGTCCGCATTTTCTTAACAAACGGATACCAGATGTAATAGTCGAAAAAGCCGACGGTATTGTACGTACGCAGTGGACGCTCGCCGTACAGCCGATGGATTGCCCTGAGACTGATCGCGTCCATGGCCGGACCGTGCCACGACGCCGGGAAGATCGATTCCGTCGCCAGGTTTCCGCCCGACAGGATGCAGCGGATGCCGCTCTTCGTCGCAAAGTGGTACATGCTCGCAAAGAACACGTGGTCCTGCGGCACGTCCTGGTTCGCAATGCCCGCCTTGAGGTACGCGACGTGCAAATCGCGCATTTCCTCCCAGTCAACGACGTGGGTGTGCAGATCGAATCCGCAGTGCTTCACCACGTTCTCGATGTTGGCTACGGCAAGCTCGGTGTTCCAACCCGCATCGACGTGGACGACCAGCGGCCGCAAACCCCATTCCGCCACTTTCAGGGCCAGGTAGGAGCTGTCAACGCCACCGCTCAGCCCGAGGATGCAGTCGTAGTCCTTGCCACGGCCCTCGCGGCGAATTCTCGCCAGTGCGTCACCGAGCCGACGGGCACCCTCCTGATCGGGGAACCAGTACTTGCGGGTCTCGGTCTCGAAGGTCCTGCAGTGATTGCAGACGCCCTGTCCGTCGAACTCAATCTGCGCATCCGTGGTATCCATCACGCACCGGACGCAAACTTGGTAGGTCATTTCCACGACTTTGCTAAGCAGCATTAAAAGTGGGTGATGTTAGCCCAAAGCCCGGCCGGCCACGCCCGCACCCCGCTCCGCCGCGTGCGCCCTTGACAACCACCACGTCAGTATGGCGAACAGAACATAGCCATGACTGACGGTCGCCGTCCCGAAGCTCGTCTGAACGTAAACTATTGAAAAGAAAAGGCAAGTGGCAAGCAATGGCACCCGCAATTCGCGGGAGCCGTTCCTGATCCATTGGACCGGTGCGTCAAGTGCAAACAGCGAAAGCCAGGCCGGGACCAGGCCGAACCAGCCGAAATAGATGAAATAGGTGTAGTAGAACGCGCTGGGCGTAGTGACCGACTCGATCGTGATGGCGTCCTTGCGACCGAGGAACTCCAAGGCGATCAGATTCGTCCAGTCCACTGACGGCCCGAGACCAATCGCCGCCCGGAATCCGGCATAGCCATGCGTTTCCGCGTATTCGACGAACCAGCCCGAGATCAGGAGCGGCAGCAGGAATATCCGTTCGCCGATCGAAAAAAGGTATTCAACGGCCGTGGCCTCGTTGCGCCCCTGTTCGCGCAGGAACGACACCGCCATCGGCACCAGAAACACCACCAGGACGAGCAGGACCGCGGCACGCGCGGGCATCCTCATTCCATTGCGCGTCATGGCGTAGAACGCCCCCACGACCGCAAGATTGACGAGCCCCACCCGGGCGCCGGTGAGCATGACGTAGAACGCAAGGAACAGCAGTATCGACGCGAACCGCAGGAACCTCGCGGGCTGCGGGATGGTCGGCGCCGGCGCCAGCAGCAGGGCAAACGCCAGTGGGCACAGGAAACTGAACCCCATGAGGTAGGCGTAGTGGAGGGCCACACTGCCGATCAGCTTGAGGGACTCCTCGCGGAGCTGTACCGAGTTCTCCGGGTCGAAAAGCACGCCGTAGAGGCCCGTCTGGCGCAACGGCACGTACGCGAGGTACCAAAGGGTAAGGAGCCCGAGGACCCACACCGTCGCCCGAAGCGCAGCCGCCGGGCCGATAGTCATGACACCCGCACGAGGCGCATCGGAAAAAAACGACTCGATGGTCGGGACCGGTCGGAAGATGTTGATGAACATCGCCACCAGGACGAACGTTGAACAGTAACTGAGGGCGGTATGCGTGTACGGCGACAGCTCGTTGATTTCCTCGGCAAATATCAGCGCGGGAAACATGTACAGCAGCGCCGAGATCAAGAGGATCCAGGTTGACGGGAACATGAATACCGCGCGCTTTCGCAGCCACGCCCAGATGAAGATCGCCACACTGGTCATGATCATGAGCGCGGTCGTCGAGCCCACGATCAACCCTCCAGGACAGTGCCGGTTGGGTAACTGATCAGCACGGCTTTGTGCTTGCCATGAAACACGAACAGGCTGCCGGCAGCGACCGCCGACGCGCCGCCCTCGCGAATGGCCTCGACAAAGTGCGTCGTGGACCCTGCGCCGCCACAGGCGACTACCGGAACGGCAACTCGCCCCGTTACGGACTTCAGCAAGTCGATGTCGTATCCCGCCATCATTCCGTCACGATCAACACTGTTGAGAAAAATCTCTCCGGCGCCGGCTGCCACCAGCCTCTGTACGTGGTCCAGCAGGCCCACGCGCAAGTCTTCGGTCGCAGATTTCACGACCACCCGGTAACTGCCCAGGAGGCTCTTCCTGACGTCGACGGCCGCGACGACCGCCTGGCTGCCAAAGGTCTCCGCCGCCTGCGAAATCACGTCGGTAGACTCCGCCGTCACCGAGTTAATGACGACCTTTTCGATTCCGCAGCGCAATATCGTGCGCACCTGCGCGAGCGTACGGATGCCGCCTCCGTACGCCACGGGCATGAAACATTCGCTCGCGATCTCTTCAATGAGCGCGTAGTTCGGCTCCCGACCCTCGCGGGACGCGTCGACGTCGAGCAAGACCAGCTCGTCGGCTTCTTTCTCGCTGAATATCCTAACGGCGTTCACCGGATCGCCGATGTACACGGGATCCTTGAACCGGCGCGTCTTGATCAGGCCATTACCGCGGAGGAGCAGGCAGGGGATGATCCGGATGCGCGGCATCAGGCGGTGCCCTTCGCGAAATTGCCGAGCAGTGCCTTGCCGAACCGGTGACTCTTCTCCGGATGGAACTGAACTCCACTGATGTTCTTGCTCGCCACGGCGGCGGCGAAGTCCACCCCGTAGTGGGCCGTCAGCAGCCGATCGTCCGGCCGGTCGGTCTCGATGTAGTAACTGTGCACAAAGTAATAGCGCGAGTCCGCCGTCATGCCGCGCGTCAGCGGGTGCTGCTGCTGCTCGATCCGAACCTCATTCCAACCCATGTGGGGAATCTTCAGGCCCTCGAGCGCAGGAAAACGCCGCACGTCGAAGTCCAGCCATCCCAAGCCCGGCATCTGGCCCTCTTCACTGCCACGCCCGAGCATCTGGGCGCCCACGCAGATTCCGAGCAAGGGCACGCCGGCACCTCGAACTCTCTCATCGAGCAGCGGCACCAGTCCCGTACCGTTCAGGCCATTCATGCAGGCATCGAATGCGCCGTTTCCGGGCAGTATGATGCGCTCCGCCTTCGCGACCAGGTCCGGGTCCCGGGTGATGGCGGACTCCACCCCAAGGCGTCCGAACATGTTGGCAATCGCGCCGAGATTACCGATGTCGTAGTCGATTATTGCAATCACCGACCGGCCCTCCCGAGACTAAGTCGATAGGATCCGACGAGGTATACGACATACAGGGCGCTGTAACCCGCACCCCACGCGATGACGGCACCGAGGAAAGTCGGGGGCAGCGAGAGTGTTACCACTGTCGTCACGAGCAATGCGACCTGCCAGACGAGGTCAAAACCCTGCCTGTTCGCGATGTAGAAAGTATAGCTCATCGGGCTCGCTATGAACCGGAGGAAGAACATCGGCAGCAGCCAGAGCGTAAGCGTCCCGCAGAAGGCCCAGGGCGCGCCAAACGCCGTGACAAACAGCCATCGGCTCGTCAGAGCGAGGACGCCGGTAGCGACCGCCGAAATGATCAGAAGGCCGCGCGCCGTGTCGATGTACTCCGCGCGGCACTCGCCACGGTCGCGGTAGGCCGCTGCCGCTCGTCCGCGAAAGACATCAAGCACCGACACACCGAGTATTGAAATCGGCGCACCGAGCGTGCGCAAGGTCAGCGCGAGCAGTCCCGCCGACTCCGGGCCGAATCGCGCACCGATGAAGAGCAGCGGTAGTTGGGCCGCCGCTGAATTGATGGTGTCGGCCGGCAGCGAGAGCAACGGGAGTCGGTAGTGACGCCGACGGAAGTCCCGCCGCGCGTGGCTGGCCGTTCCCTTCAGTGGCAGGCGATAATTCGCATAGGCGATACTCGTCAGCACCCCAAGCGTGTAGGCAAGGGCGAGCGATACCGCGGTTGGAAACAGGAGTCCGGCAAGGACCTGCGCCAGCGAGATGCCGAGTGCCTGGATGATCCTGATAGCCGTCAGGTCGCCGAACCGCTGCTCCGCCGCCGCCCAGTTCTGCCAAAGCTGTGCGATGGCGATCAAGGCGGCGGTCGGTGCCAGCAGTACCGCAAGACTGCCCGTCAGGTGCAGGCTTGCCGACTTGCCGGACCAGGCTAGCGCGCCGCCCGCCACGGCGAGCAGCAGCGCCGTCATCCCGATCACGTTGGCCGTCGCGGCGACCGCGGTCAGCCGCGCGGACACGTCCTGCTCGAGCGCGATGGCGGTTTCGTATCGTCCGGTCATGAACACCGCGATCAGCTGTGCAAGTCCGAGCCACACGCTGAAGGCGCCAAACTCGGCTGGCAGGAACAGCCGGGTCAGCAACATGGAGCTCAGCACCGGAATCGCCTGTGCGAGCACCGTGCCCTTCAGAACCTTCGCGACGTTAGGCCAGAACATACCGAGCCACGGTGACAGAGCCCGCGCCATGCACTCGCGAGGAGAGGCCACCCGCGGGCGGGAACGACGGACCGTGCCCGTCGCTCGCCTGCCTGCCGCCCGGCAATGCCCGGGCAAAGGCACGGATCGGCTCGTCGCGACCCGTCGCCAACGCGTCGGCTGGCAGGGGCGTCGGCCGCAGGCTCAAGGCCGGTCTCTGGCTGCCAATCCGGCGCGAACCCGACCGAATACCGCAAAAGCCACGCCGAGCAACGTGCCGGCAAGCAGTCCGCACACGATGAGCATCGGCCGATCCGGTGACACCCGCTCGTCCCGCTCGGGTGGTCGAGCCCTGTCGATGGGCCGGAACGCGTATTGGGTATCGACGGTCGCCACGACCCGCTGTTTGAGCTCCGTGTCGATCAGGCGGTTGATCGCATCGCGAACGCCGACCAAACGGGTCGTGTCGCGTTCCCGCTCGAGGTAAGCGAGGCGTGCGTCGGCTTCGGCAAGCGCCCGTGCGCGCATCTCCGCGTTCAAGCGGTCCACCAGCTCGTTCGCCCATGCCGCCGCCTCGTCCGGGTCACGCCAGCTCACCTGCAGGACGAAAAGGCCGGACTTGCGGTCCTTCGCAACAAAAAGCACCCGTTCGCTGAACAGCTTGTAGGCGCGGGCCAGCGACGGCACCCGATTGGCCGGCACCTTCCAGGCATTGGCTCGAGCGTCCCAGTTACCGGGAAACAGCTTCTGCACCAGCTGCTTGTCAGCAATGAAGCGCTGCACGAACTCGCGCGACTTCACAACCGCGACGGCTTCCTCCGGATTGGTCTCCTTCTGCGGATCCCCGCCGAGCCCTGCCAGCGAAGCAAAGCCCGCCAGCGGCCCGAGCTGGGGTGCCCCGCCGCTCAGGCCGTGCCCCGGTGGTACCGGCGCCAGTGCCACCGAGGCGCGGTAGGTCGGCGGGATGAGGTAAGCGAGGGCCACGCCAACGGCCAGACCTGCCATGGCAGTCGCGAGCACGCGCCCCCAGCGGCCCTTCGTGGCCTCAATCACGTAAGTCGCGTCGAGCGGGCTCACGGCTGGACCGGTACCGCTATCCATCACGTGCGGCCCTGTCGGGACCGAGCGGCGCGTGCGCGACCCGCGCCGACCCGGCGGCAGGAGGGCCTGACGCCGCGTTCACCGACGCCCGTATCGCGCTCACCCGTCCGGTATCGGGACACCGTCTCACGTCCTGATCACGAGGCGATCAGCGTTACGGCCGAGCCGTCGAGGCGGTAGCGGTCACCCGTATGGGGACAGGTATCCTCGTGATTTCCCGACAGCGGGAGCCGCAGGCGCTCGCCGAAGCGGCTCATCCACCCAATCTGCCGTGCCGGCACACCGACCATGAGGGCAAAGTCCGGAACATCGCGATTGATAACCGCGCCGGCGCCGATGAACGCGTAGCGGCCGATGGTCGTCCCGCACACGATGGTGCAATTTGCGCCGAGCGTCGCGCCCTGACGCACCGTCGTCCTGCGGTACTCGTCCTTTCGGGTGACGGCAGACCGGGGGTTGTAGACGTTCGTGAAAACCATGCTCGGGCCGCAGAAAACGTCGTCCTCGATCGTCACCGCGTCATACACCGACACGTTGTTCTGGATCTTAACGTTATCGCCGATCCGGACGTCTGAGCCGACGTAGACGTTCTGCCCGAACGAGCACCGCTGGCCGATACGCGCGCCACTCGAAATATGGCAGAAATGCCAGACGCGACACCCATCGCCGAGCACCGCGCCGTCATCGACAATCGCGGTCGCATGTACCGAGGTTGATCCGCCCATACGGATCAGTACGCGAGCGGAAGGTTCATCCGCTTCCCGTCACGCGCCGACATGTACATGGCAATCAGCAATTCGAGTGACTTCAGCCCTTCGCGACCGTCCGTCTCGGGACGCGCCTCGCCGCGCAGGGTACTGATGACATTGTCGTAGTAGAGAGGGTGTCCAAACCCGTACACCGAGGTCGTCTGGTAGCTGGCCTCGGTAGTCCCTTCGTCCATTTCGTGTGGCTGGGAGAACTGCCAGTGCTGGATCTCGTTGACCGCCATGCCGCCGATTCTGACGGTACCCTTCTCACCGAGTATCGTGATCGAACCCTCGAAGTTCTTCGGGTAGGCGAGCATCGTCACGTTGATCGTACCCATGGCGCCATTGCGCCACTTGAGGGCCGCCACACCCGTGTCCTCGACCTCGATGTGCCGTGCCAGCGTGCCCGTGTAGGCCATCACGCTCTCGACAGGACCCACGATCCAGTCGAGCAGATCGACGTAATGGCTTGCCTGGTTCATGAAGGCGCCGCCATCGAATTCCCAGGTTCCGCGCCACGCCGAACTGTCGTAATACTCCTGCGGACGGCTCCAGAACACGTTGACGGACACCATGTAAATTCGGCCGAACCGGCCGGCATCCACGGCCTGCTTCAGCAGCTGAAGCGTCTTGTTGCGTCGATTCTGCTTGACCACGAACAGACGAACGCCCGCCTCGTCGCAGGCGCGGACCATGGCAAGGGCATCCTGCCACCGGGTTGCCATCGGTTTCTCGGTCATCACGTCAAGGCCCGCCTTGGCGACCTCGGTGGCCTGGGCCGGATGCAGACCACTCGGCGTGGCAAGCACGACGCAGTCAGCCGAAGTCTTGTCCAGCATCGAGGTGAGGCTGCGGTGGCCGGCGGCACCCGTTTTTTGGACAGCCGCGGCAAGCGACGCCTCGTCGACATCGCACACATCCACGAGCTCGCATCGTCCCGCGTGCTGCTTGATTGCCTCGATATGATTCTGAGCAATACGGCCGCATCCCACGAGCGCGAAACGAATAGGGCGATCCGTTATGGGCTTTCGGCTTACGTGCATCGAGACACTCCGTTACGCATGAGGACTGTAGTGCGAAAAAAAGGCTAGGTCAGTCGTCCCGCGCGGCCGGTGGCTGGACCGGCGCGCCAGAGGGTGAAAATGCAGACCAGTACGAAACCGAGAAGGGTTCCGGTAAGCGCGACGTTCGCGCGCTTTGGCCGCAGCCTGTCGCTCGGGTCGGGCGGCAGGGCATGGTCGATCGTGCGAAAGGCGTATTCCGGCGTCACCGTCGCGATCATTTTTTGCTTGAGCTGGCTCTCGATGAGCCGGCTTATGGACGCTCGGGTCTCGACCGGTCCCGTGTTATCCAGGGCCTGCGCCAGATAGCCGGTGTACGCATCGGCCTTCACGAGCGCGCGCGTGCGCATTTCCTCGTTCAGTCGTGCCACGAGGTCGTTCGCCCACGAAGCCGCCTCGTCGCGATCGGACCAGTCCACGCTGACCAGGATCAAGCCGGTCTTCTTGTCCTTGGCCACCCCGAGCACGGCGTTGTCGAAGTAGCGCACCGTCCTCGGTACGCTGGCTTCGCGACCGGTAAAGCCGTAGAGCCAGGTGGCCGGCACGTCCCAGCGCAGGCGGAACAGCCTGTGCGGGAGATCATGGTCCGTCACGAACTTCTCGAGAAAGCCGCTGGAATGCAGCACTGCCAGCGACTCGTCGGTAAGTGAGTCCTTGGCATCCAGATTCACGCCAGCCAGTGCCGCGAGCCCACCGAGATCGCTGAGCGCGCCCGACTTCGCGCCGGCGGCCGGCACCATCACCACCGTGGCGCGGTAAAACTGCGTCGCGAGGAGCGCATAGGCGACCGACAGGCAGGCGACGCCGACCGTCGCCACCGCGATCCGCCAGCGGTAGCGCCACAGGGTGCGCAGGGAGTCCGCTCCAGCGACCGGATGGGTCTCAGGTACCGCCGCGCCCGCCATGGCGCTCAAGCGAGGAGACCCCGACAAAACCCGTACACACGCTCGGCGCCTCCGGACACGAATCGCCCCGCACAGTCGGCTGGCAGCCCGCGGCTCCGATCGCAGGCTCGCGACCGCTCCATGGCGGCGTGGGGATCGCAAATCAGGAAATAATTCAGGGTCTTGCTCTAGCTGACGGGAAGGAACCGGGCAATTCTCTACCACGGCGGACCGTGGCACAACCCACGCAAAGGGGCCCCGCTGGGACCGCGTCGGCCGGCTGGCGACCCGTCGTCGCTCGTCGTTAAAGCGGCGTCACGTTGCTCGGAATGCGAGCCCTGTGCGCCTTGATGTCCGCCACCTTCCCGTCCGACGCCGGCACCGGCTGCCGGTCGGGCCGCTTCATCCAAACGAGGTCCTGGATGCCGGCGTCAGCGCGGTACTCATGGACCGCTTCCCGCAGGATTTCGATGGCGGCATGGCAGTCGAAGCGCCGCAAGGCAAGTGCAAGCCTGTCAAGCAGCGCCGAGACGTCGGACCACGGCAAGGCGTGCTCGACGGCGCGCAGAATCATCGGGTGTTCCGTGCCGGTCACGTTGCTGCCGATCAGGAGTTCCTCGTACAGCTTTTCGGCCGGACGAAGGCCGGTGAATTCGATCTCGATGTCGCCGTCCGGATCCGACTCGTCGCGTACGGTGTAGCCGGACAACTGAATCATTCGGCGGGCAAGGTCCGCAATTCGGATCGGCTTGCCCATATCCAGAACGAATACGTCACCGCCCTTCGCCATCGAACTCGCCTGGACGACGAGTTGCGAGGCTTCCGGAATGGTCATGAAATAGCGGATGACGTCGGGATGAGTCACGGTCACCGGCCCGCCGCGCTGGATCTGCTTACGGAACAGCGGCACGACCGAGCCCGACGACTCGAGTACGTTCCCGAAGCGAACCATGCAAAAGCGCGTCCGGCCGCCGCGCTGCTGCAATCCCTGGAGAACGATCTCCGAGAATCGCTTGGTCGCGCCCATCACGTTGGTCGGATTAACGGCCTTGTCCGTGGACACCAGCACAAACACCTCGACACCGCACTCGACCGCGGCCTCGGCCGCGTGCCAGGTACTGAACACGTTGTTGTGAATGCCCTCGACGAGGTTCTGCTCGACGATCGGCACGTGCTTGTAGGCCGCCGCGTGGTAGATCGTGTTGACTTCGAAACTCTGCAGAATTTCGCGCACTCGGTACTTGTGGTGGGTGTTGCCGAGCAGGGCAACGATTTCAGGAAGCAGGCCTTCTTTCTTGACCTGCTCACGCAGCTCCCGCTCAATCTCGTACAGCGCGAGCTCGGACATTTCGAGGAGCAGGAGCCGACGCGGCTGCAGCCGGATGATCTGCCGACACAGCTCGGACCCGATCGATCCGCCGGCACCGGTAACAAGCACCGTCTTGTTCAGGATGCAGGCGCCCATCAAGGCCTTGTGCGGCGGCACCGGGTCCCGCCCGAGAAGATCGGCGGGATCGATATCACGAATCTGCACGATCTGCGCGGAACCCGCCAGGATCGCCGCGATGTCCGGCACGCTCTGGACGTGCACGCCGAGCGACTCGATCTCACGCAGGATCTCGGCGCGACGCCGGC
>CAITAM010000072.1 GCA_903890265.1 uncultured Pseudomonadota bacterium
CGGTCGGCGCAAAAATCCGCCGCTAGGCGCGCGATTGCTGCGCCAGCACGGCGCAGAAGCGTTCCACCGTCGCCGCCGCAAAGGCGCGCGCTTCGCTCTCGAAGCGGTTCGCGGTGTAGCCCCGCCGCAGCGACTCCAGAAGGTACCCCCGGCGCGTCAGCCTCCCCGGCGCCCACTGCCGCAGCACGTGGCAGTACTCGTGCAGCACGAACTCCGGGTCGGCGACGAAGGCATCGCCCGCGCCGGCCAGCAGGATGCGCCCCGGCCGCGTGGTCGCCGCCATGCCGAGGTGCAGCCGGGCGAAGCCGGAGTGCTCGATGACTACGACCCGTCGAGCGGACGGGTCGGCGAAGACCGCCACCAGCGCCGCCAGCACGGGTTCCGGCACCGCGTAGGCCCGGCCCAGCCCGGTTCGCGACGGCCGGGTTCTCGGCGGGCCGGCGCGCCGGTCAGTAGGCACGACGGCGCACGCCGCGCCGGCCGGTCGGGTGGTGCGGCCCGGGCTGGCAGGTGGGGCAGAAGTAGATGCCGCGGCCCGCGACGTCGGTCCGGACGATCGGCTCGTCACAGCGCCAGCAGGGCTGGCCGTCGCGGCCGAAGACGTGGTGGCGGTAGTCGGCGAACCGCACGCCGCGGGCCTTGAGAGCCGCCGCCTGGCCGAGGTCGTTGGTCACGCCGCGGCTGCGGTAGGACTGGCGGGTCAGCGCGAGCGATGTGTCGGCGAGACGCTCCCGCTCCGCCGTCGTCAGGCTGCCGAGGGTCTGTTCGTGCCGCAGGCCGGCGACGTAGAGGATTTCGCTGCGCAGGTAATTGCCGAGCCCGGCGTAAAACCCCTGGTCGAGCAGCAGGCCGGCGAGGGCGCGGCGCTGGAAGCGCGCCGTCCCGGCGGTCGCCCGGACCGTGGCGACCGTCGTCAGCGGATCGAGCAGGTCCGGGCCAAGCTTCGCAAGGTAGGGATGCTGGGCGAGCCCGGCCTCGTCCAGCAGCTCGATGTCCGTGGCCGAGTAGAGCCGCGCGACGTGGCCGTCGTTGGCGATCACGAGCCGCAGGGCGCGGGAGCTGCCCGGCACGCGCCCGGCGCGGCTCACCTTCCAGCGACCGTAGAGCTGGTTGTGCGAATAGACGGTCTGCCCGCCGCTGAAGCGGATCAGCATCGCCTTGGCGCGGGGCGTCACGGCGACGATGCGCTGGCCGGCAAGGCGCGGTCCGTGCGCCGCGAGTCGCGGCAGGTAGAACTCGACGGTCTCGGCGACGCGTCCGACCAGCGCCCGCGCCAGCTCGTCGGCGGCGCGACGGATTTCCGGTCCCTCGGGCATGCCCTAGAGCGCCATGCCGATGATCATCTTGACGGTCAGGCGATCGGCGCCGGCCCAGCCGTAACCGACACCCGCGTGGAAGTCGAGCCGATGCGGCAGCGGCGTCTCGAGCACGCCGTAGAGCGTGTGCTGCATCCGGTCGGCCGGCAGCAGGTGGTTCAGGCGACCGAGGTCCGCGTAGTACTCGAGCCCGGCCGCCGTAACGGGCGTGATCCGGCGCAGTGCGCGCATCTGCCACGCGAGTCCCGGCGCGCCGCCGCGCGCCGCGGCATTGAGCGGCACCTCGAAGGTCGGATTGACGGCGAGCAGCCAGCGGTCGGTGGTGGAACCGACCATGGTCCGCACCTCAAGGTTGTCGGTCGCCTGCTCGAACCGGGGTTCGACGTGGCCGATCTCGAGGTTGACTCCGGCGAAGGGACCGCCGGTCGCCTCGTGCGACACCGCGATCCACTTCAGCCGCGCCTTGACGCCGGCCAGCGTGTAGCCGTGATCGGGGTCGTATACCGTCGGCAGGTACAGCCCGGCCTCGAAGTGCGGCGACAGGCCGCTCGAGAGTTCGACGGTGCCGCGCACGCCGTGTCGCGCGACCGTCTCGCCGGGGTACTCCGGCAGCGCCTGGCCGGACGGCGTGGTGTTGACGTGCAGTTCAAGGCCCCACTCGCCCGGCTTGTTGATCGAGTCGTCGTAGACCTGGATCTCGTCGGGCAGTGCGGCACCGGCGACGGCAGGCCACAGCAGGATGAGCCACGACAGGCTGTACAGGACGCGCATGATGCACCGGGGCTGCCAGGGATGGCGGGCGGAGACTCCGCGCGCGGAATGTACTCCGCAGGGCTCAGGGTGAAAAGCGCCGCCGCCGGGCGGTGGCACTCAGCGGGCGGAGAACCACTCGCAGTGGTGCGTCGCCGTCAGGTGGCGCTGACGAGGCGCACAGATCCCGTCATCGGCCCGCACCGCGCCGTAACCGGAGCTGAAGACGGCCGTGCCCGGCAGCAGGCGCTCCAGCACCTCGGCGCGTGCCTCGAAGTGGCGGCACGCGCCACAGGTGCTCGCCGGCGCGGGCGCGGGCGCACCGGCCACGCCGTCGGCCAGCGGTCGGCCGGACCGCTCGCGCGCGCTGACCCACCGCCACGGGTTCATTCGCCGAGTCCGGCCCAGAAGCTGCCGAACACCGTCGTCGACAGCACGTAGCCAAGGACAAGGTTCACGACCACGCCCGCGGTGAATGCCACGAACGGCCGGCCGCGGGCCGATACGAGATCGGCGAGCCGCGTGTTGAGGCCGATACTCGTGAAGGCCAGCAGGAACGCCCACGTACGCAGGACCTGCAGCGGCTGGACGACGTTCGGCACGATGAGCTTCTTGTAGTCGGCGTAAGGCAGGCCGCGCGCCGCGAGCGTTACGATCACGGAGGCGGCGAGAAAGCCGAGCACGAACTTCGGAAAGCGCTGCCACACTTCGCGGCCGGCGCTGCCACCGGCGATGCCGGTGCGGTCCCAGCGCGTGATGGCGACGAAGGACAGCACCACGGCCCAGATGCCGATCCAGACGTCACGACCGATGACCTTCATCAGCGTGAAGGCGCGGATGGCCGACTCCGGCGTGCCGGCGATCACCGAGCCGGGTCCGGTGTAGCCGCCGTAGGTCTGCGCCGCGGCAAGACCGGCCGCGTCGGCAAACTCCGAGGTGCCGATCCAGGCGCCGGCCACGCCCGCCGGCAGGCCGAGCGAACGTGCCACCAGCGGCAACAGGAACACGAGGACCAGCGCCCAGAGGATCACGAGCGTGATCGCGATCGGCGCGTGCTCACGCTTGGCGCCTACCGCACCCGACACCGCGATCGCGGCCGAGACGCCGCACACGGCGCCACCCGCACCCAGTGTCGCGGCGAGACGCCGGTCAAGGCCGAGCCTTGTGCCGACGAAGTAGATCGTGCCGAAGGTCACGAGCGAGACGATGCCGGCCTGCAGGATCGCCACCGGACCCGCCCAGGCCAGCAGAGCAAGCGGCACGCTCGCGCCCAGAAGCACGATGCCGGTCTTGATGAAGAGCTCGGCGCGCAGCGCGGGCCGCAGCCACGCCGGCACGCCGACGGTGTTGGCAACGAGGAGGCCCACCGCGAGAGCGACGAGCGGCGGCTCGAGGTTGTAGCGCGTCGCGGACTGCCACTGGCCGACGGTGTAGACGGCCGCCGCGGCGACGAAGAGCAGCGGGAACGCGCGAAGGAACGGCCTGCTCGGCAGGCCGAGCGCGGCCACCGCGGCACCGAACACGGCGGCCAGCGCGAGAAACAGGGCGAGGTAGCGCGGCGCGGCGGCCACGAAATGACGGACGAGGGACCCGACGCTGTCCCATTTGGCAGGCGGGCTGACAGCCAGCCAGCCGAGCGGGCTGCCGAGCCGGTAGGCGAGGAGGGCCGTGACCAGCACGCCGATACCGATCCACGCCGCCCACCAGTCTTCGACGCGCCAGGCCGGCGTGCGCGACAGGCGATCGTTACCGAGCAGCGGCAGAGTGGAGGTAACAGCGGTCGTGGGCGGGTTCATGGCGGTCAGTCTCCGGTCACACGCGTGTCGGGCGTCGCTCGCTCTGACACCGCGGGCCACTACAGTGCGGCCCTGCGGCGCTCACCGCCACGATCGAACGCTTATTGGGCTAGGCTTGGCGCTTATGGCATCGGGGCGTTCCGTGCGCAGGCCTGTGACGGATAATCGGGATCCATGATGGGACAGCGGGCACGCGTGATCACGTTCATCGGCGGTGGCTTCTCCGCGTCGGCAACGGTGATCCACCTGCTGCGCGCGACCACGACGCAGCCGCTGCACGTTGTAATGGTCGAACCGGCACCGTTCATCGGCCCGGGCCGGGCGTATGCCGCGCGATCCCATCCCTACATCTTGAATGTCCCCGCGGCGCGCATGTCGCTGTTCGAGGACGAGCCCGGGGATTTCCTGGCCTTTGCGCGGGAAACCCTCGGCCGCGTCGACGGGCAGGATTTTCTGCCACGCTCGCTCTACGGGGAGTACGTGGCGACGCGCTTGCGCGAGGCGATCGAGCAGCGACGCGACCCGACGCAAGTCGATATCCGCCACGACACGGCCGTCGATCTCAGTCGCCACCCTGACGGGCACCTGACGGTGCGGCTGCAAAGCGGCTCGACCCTCGACAGTGATCAGGTCGTGCTCGCCACCGGTACGCCGGCACCGCAGCGACTCGCGGTGCTCGCCGGGCTCGAGGGTGACCCGCGCTGCGTGATGGACCCGTGGGGGCGTGAGCCGCTGCGACGGCTGCCGTCGCCGGTCCTCGTGGTCGGTACGGGTCTGACGGCAGCGGATATGGTCTGCGCACAGCTCGCGCTGAATCCCGGAGCGGAGTTCCACCTCGTGTCGCGGCGTGGCCGTCTGCCACTGCCGCAGGCAGACGGCCGCCCCGGGTCTGCCGGCTGGCAGCCCGCGCTGCTCGATCGCGAGCTTGATCGCGCGCAGAGCGCGCGGGCCGTGGTCCGTGCGGTGAGGGCGGCGGCGGGCGCCGCGGCGGATGCCGGTTGCGACTGGCGGGACGTGGTGACGCACGTGCGACACCGCCTACCGCGGCTCTGGCAGCACGCGAGCGTTGCCGAGCGGCGCCGCTTCCTGCGTCACGTAGCGCCCTCATGGGAGATCCACCGGCACCGACTGCCGCACGCCATTCACGAACGCTTGGAGGCGCTGAGCCGCACAGGCCAGCTCACTATCCACGCCGGGGCGCTCGATTCGGTGCGCCCGGCGGGCGGCGCCCTTCGCGTACGCTTCAGGCCCCGGTTTGCGTCCGTTGCCGAGGAGCTGGTCGTGGGCTCGGTCATCAACTGCACCAGCCCGGACTACCGGGCGGCGGCCGCCGCCGATCCGCTCACCCGGTCGCTGCTCGCGCAGGGTCTCGTGGCGGCAGACCCCTGCGGCCTCGGCTGGCGCACCGGGCCCGATGCGCAACTTCTCGATGCGGCGGGCCGGGCCGTGCCCGGACTTCACTACGTCGGCCCGCGCCTGCGCGCGACCCACTGGGAGGCCACGGCGGTCGCGGAGCTGCGTACACACGCGGCGCGGCTGGCTGAGACGCTGCGTCGAGGGTAGGTGGAAAGCGTGACCGACACCGGCACTTTTCGGCAGCGACTCGGGAACGCCGCCGACGCCTTCGACGTCACCGTGCTCGGTGCCGAGCGGCAGGCGGTGCGAACGGTGCTGTTCGCCGCCGGCCGGGGCGGCAACCCATTACGTCATCGTCCGTTGCTGGACCATCTGGCGACACTCGGGTGCAGGGTCATCGCACCGCACTTCGACCACTTGCCGTCGCCTCTGCCGAGCGGGCCCGAACTGAGGGAGCGCTGCCGCCGGCTGCAAACGGCCGCCGCCGAGCTGGCGGATCGGGCGGCGCCCACGATCGGGGTGGGTCACTCGATCGGCGCCGCGCTGCTGCTCGCTCTCGCCGGTGCCGATCTGGAAACCGTCGACGGCGAGCGGCTGTCGCCAGGCATCAGCCGCCGCCTCGACCGGCTCGCGCTTCTGGCGCCACCTGCCGACTTCTTCCGAAGACCGGGCGCGCTGCGTGCGCTCGCGCTCCCCGTCGCCATCTGGGCTGGCGCAGCGGATACCGTGACGCCTCTGGCACAAAGCCGCTTCCTGCACGACGCCCTGACAGCGCAGGTCCCCGTCGAACTCCACGTCGAGTACGCGGCAGACCACTTCAGCTTCATGGATGAACTTCCGCCTGGCGTGGTCGATGCGCACCACGACCGGGGGGTATTCCTCCGCGCACTGGCCGGCGCCGTCGGTCGGTTCGTGCTGTCCTGAAGACGGCCGATCGCTCGGCCTCGGCATTCGGCGAAGCCGTGGCGGACGCTTACTTGCCGATGCAGAAAGTGGCGAAGATTGCGCCCAGCAAGTCGTCGTTGTGCACGACGCCGGTGATTTCACCGAGTGCGGCCTGCGCCGTCATGAGTTCTTCCGCCACGAGCTCGCTGCCAGCCCCGGCGTGCAAGCGGCTTCGGGCGGCCTCGAGTGCCGTGAGCGCACGGCGCACGGCGTCGACGTGCCGCGCGCGGGCGCTGAAGGCGCTCGTCCCCGTCTCGTCCGCCCCGGCGAGAGACTGAAGTCGGGCGACGAGCCCGTCGAGTCCCGCACCGGTCAGGGTCGACACGCCGAGCGCACCGGGCGGTGCCGGCGCCCGGTCGATCTTGGTGTAGACCACGATCGGGTTCAGCGCCGAGCGGATCTGCGCGACGTCGTCCGTGAGTGCCGCCAGCGCCTCGGCATCGGCAGCGTCCACGAGGTAGAG
>CAITAM010000073.1 GCA_903890265.1 uncultured Pseudomonadota bacterium
CGTGACGGCAATGGGTGGCTGCTCAAGCGGTGGGCTGAGCCGTGCGACCATCGGCAGCACGGCGCAGAACGACCCGGTGTCACCGGACTTCGCGGTGGCCTACATCAAGCGCAAGCTGCCCGCTGCCACCGCCGGCGGCGCGCTGAGCACAACGTTGACGGACGACGTCCGCGTGCAGCGGGTATGGAACGGACCGGCCGACGTCTACGTCCGGCTGAGCGCGTCGCCCAGCGCTCCCGAGACCAACATTACCGGCACGCTCACCCAGGGGCTCTGGGACGCCCGCGATCTCGACGTCTCCTATGACGGCACCAAGCTGCTGTTCTCTCTGCGCCCGCCGATCGACCCGAACGGCGATCCGCTCACGCAGCCCGTCTGGTCCCTCTACGAATACGACACCACCACGAAGACCATGCGGCGTGTGATCGCGTCAGACATCATCGCCGCCGAGGGCCACGACGTCGGTGGCCACTACCTGCCCGATGGCCGAATCGTTTTCGCCTCCTCCCGCCAGCGTGGCGCGAAGGCCGTCCTGATTGACGAGGGCAAGTCTCAATTCCCCGCCGGCCTCGAAGGCGGGCCGGGCTTCGGCGCGAACCGCAACTTGCCGGCATTTGTACTGCACGTCATGAATGCGGATGGCACGAACATCCACCAAATCGACTACAACCAGAGCCATGACCTCGATCCCTCGGTGATGCCGAACGGACAGGTGGTCTATGCCCGATGGGACGCCATCAACGGGTCGGGCATCCAGCTGTACTCCATCGCCGCGGATGGCAGCGGCGAGCAGCTTCTCTACGGCAGTGGCAGCCACTACACGGGCACGCCGCAGACCACCCCGATCCAGTTTCTTGCACCACGGGCCCGCCCGGACGGCAAGATCGTCTCGATCATACGTCCGCTGCCGACGACGACTCCGCCGGCTAATGTCACGGCCTACGCCGGGATCACGCCGACCGGTAACACGGAATTTGGCGGCGACCTCGCGCTGATCGATGTCGCGAACTACGTGGAGTACTTCCAACCGACCGCGCTGGATCCGACCAGCACGGGTCCGGGGCAGGTCCGGCTCGTCGTCAATAATGTACAGACAAGCCCTGGACCATCGCCCGGCGGGCGCTTCTCCAGCGCGTATCCGCTCTATGACGGCACGAATCGACTGCTGGTCAGCTGGACGCAGTGCCGCGTGGTGGTCGCCGGCCTCTACCAGCCCTGCACCACGGACGCCCTGTCGAGCGCCAAGGTGACGACGGCGCCACCCCTGTACGGCATCTGGGTCTACGATCCGGCGCAATCCACGCAGCAGCCGATCGCGACCCCGGTCGAGGGCGTGATGTACACGGACCTGGTCACCCTGCAGCCACGGGCGACCCCCGCGGGGTTCGGGCCCGACGCGGCAGCCGGTATCAATTACGATCAGTCGCTCGGCACCAGCAACGTCGGGCTCATTGATATCAAGAGCGTCTATGACTTCGACGGCAAGCTCGAGGTGTCGCCGACCGGCGCACCGGTCAGCATTACCCAGCTTCGCGACCCGGCACAGGCTACGGCGGCGCAGCGACCGGCCCGCTTTCTGCGCATTGAAAAGGCGGTGGGCTTGCCGGACAAGAACGTGCTGAAGAAACTGCCTGGCACGGCGTTTGGCGCCGCGAGCTACATGCGCGAGATACTCGGCTACACGCCCGTTGAACCGGACGGGTCGGTGATGGTGGAGGTGCCGGCGAACGTCGCGTTCATGATCTC
>CAITAM010000074.1 GCA_903890265.1 uncultured Pseudomonadota bacterium
TACGCCTTGAACTCGCCGCCGTGCTTCTCGGCCATCACCTTCGTAAGCGCCGCCGTCAGCGTCGTCTTACCATGGTCAACGTGACCAATCGTCCCCACGTTCACGTGCGGCTTGTTACGCTGGAATTTCTCCTTGGACACGGCAACTCCTCTCGAATCGTTGGCTGATGGTTAAGGGATAACGGATCGGTCAGTCAGGCTCAGGTATTTTTCTTCATGATGGCCTCAGCGACGTTACTCGGTACTTCCATGTATTTCGCGAACTCCATCGTATAGGTCGCGCGGCCCTGGCTCATGGAGCGCATGGCGGTCGAGTACTGGAACATCTCGGCGAGCGGAACCTCGGCCGTGACGATCTTGCCGGTTGGGGCTTCCTCCATCGACATGATCTGGCCACGGCGGCGATTCAGGTCGCCAACGAGGTCACCAAAGTAGTCTTCGGGCGTCACCACCTCGACCTTCATGATGGGCTCGAGGATCACGGGCTTTGCGTTGCGAAAGCCCTCCTTGAATGCCATCGAAGCGGCGATCTTGAAAGCCATCTCGTTCGAATCGACGTCGTGGAACGAACCATCGAACAGCGTCGCCCTGAAATCCACCGCGGGGTAGCCGGCGACGACGCCACCGGCCAGCGCCTCCTCGATGCCTTTCTCGACGGCCGGAATGAATTCCCGGGGCACGGCGCCACCGACGATGCCGTTGACGAATTCGAAGCCTTTCCCAGCCTCGAGCGGCTCGAGCTTGAGCCAGACGTGACCGTACTGGCCGCGACCGCCGGACTGGCGGACGAACTTGCCTTCCTGGTCGACGGTACCGCGGATGGTCTCCCGGTAGGCGACCTGCGGCTTGCCGACGTTCGCCTCGACCTTGAATTCACGCTTCATGCGGTCGACGATGATCTCGAGATGGAGTTCGCCCATCCCGGAGATGATCGTCTGGCCGGATTCCGGGTCGGTGTGGACGCGGAAGGACGGGTCTTCCTTGGCCAGGCGCTGCAAGGCCACGCCCATCTTCTCCTGATCCACTTTGGTGCGCGGCTCGACGGCGACCGAGATGACGGGCTCGGGGAACTCCATCTTCTCGAGAACAATCACCTTGTCGAGCGCCGACAGCGTATCGCCGGTGGTGACGTCCTTCAGGCCCACGGCCGCGGCGATATCGCCGGCCCGGACTTCCTTGATCTCCGAGCGCTCCGACGCGTGCATCTGCAACAGACGGCCGATGCGCTCGGTCTTGCCCTTGTTCGGCACGTAGACCTGGTCACCGGAGGCGAGCGTGCCCGAGTACACCCGGAAGAACGTCAGGTTGCCGACGAAGGGGTCGTTCAGGATCTTGAAGGCGAGCGCCGCGAACGGCTGCTCGTCCGTCGCCTTGCGGGTCAGCGGCTCGTCCTTCTCGCTCACGCCCCTGACGTCCGGCACTTCGGAGGGCGAGGGCATGAACTCGACAACGGCATCGAGCACGGCCTGCACGCCCTTGTTCTTGAACGCGGAGCCGCAGGTGACGAGGCAGATTTCGTTGCGCAGCGCGCGCTGACGCAGGCCCTGCTTGATCTCGTCGTTCGACAGTTCGCCACTCTCGAGATACTTGTTGAGCAGCGTCTCGTTGGCCTCTGCCGCGGCCTCGATCATCTTCCCCCGCCACGTCTCGCACTCGGCAAGCATGTCGGCCGGGATCTCGCGGTACTCAAAGCGGGTGCCCTGAGTCGCGTCATCCCAGCAGATTTCCTTCATTGCGATCAGGTCGACGACACCGGCGAACTTTTCCTCCGCCCCGATCGGCAGCTGGATGGGTACCGGGTTGCCCTTGAGTCGGGTCGCGATCTGCTCGACGCAACGCAGGAAGTTCGCACCGGTCCGGTCCATCTTGTTGACGAAGGCCAGACGGGGAACGCCGTACTTGTTCATCTGCCGCCAGACCGTTTCCGACTGGGGCTGCACGCCAGAGACGGCGCAGTAGACTGCGATCGCGGAGTCGAGGACGCGCAGCGACCGCTCGACCTCAATCGTGAAGTCGACATGGCCGGGCGTGTCGATGATGTTGATACGGTGTTCCTGGAAGGTGCCGTTCATGCCCTTCCAGAAGCAGGTAGTTGCGGCGGCGGTGATGGTGATCCCGCGCTCCTGCTCCTGCTCCATGTAGTCCATCACGGCGGCGCCGTCATGAACCTCGCCGATCTTGTGCGACACGCCCGTGTAGAACAGGATCCGTTCGGTGGTCGTGGTCTTGCCCGCATCGATATGCGCGGAAATTCCGATATTCCGATAGCGCTCGATTGGGGTAGTGCGTGCCACAGTGACCGCTCCGTGGGAACCCGGCGCGAGCCCGGCAACCGGGTCGCAGGGGACAGTCCCGCCTGCTAAAAAAACCAAGGCGGAACCAGCCGCCTTTAGAACTCCCGCACCTTAGGCCGACGAGCCGGGCGTGCGCTGCACACCCGGCACGAGCGACGGATCACCAGCGGTAGTGCGCGAACGCCTTGTTGGCGTCGGCCATGCGGTGAGTGTCTTCGCGCTTGCGGACGGCCGCACCGCGGTTTTCGGCGGCTTCGAGGAGCTCGTGGGCGAGGCGCTGCGCCATCGACTTCTCGGTGCGGGCACGCGACGCCTCGATGACCCAGCGCATCGCCAGCGTCTGGCGGCGCGAGGCGCGCACTTCAACCGGCACCTGGTAGGTGGCGCCACCGACGCGACGCGACTTTACCTCGACCATGGGCTTCACGTTGTCGAGGGCCGTCTGCAGCACCTGCAGAGCCTGATCACCCGGACGACCGGTCCGCTCGCTGATCCGGTCGATGGCACCGTAGATGATCTTCTCGGCGACCGACTTCTTGCCGCGCTCCATCACCATGTTCATGAACTTCGCCAGCATCTCGCTGCCGAACTTCGGGTCGGGGAGAACGAGGCGGGTCGGGGCTGCGGAGCGTCGTGACATTATCGGTACCTTGGGTCTTGGCGGGACGGGACAAACCGTCCCGACTGCGGATTACTTCTTGGCGCGCTTGGCGCCGTACTTGGAGCGGCTCTGCTTACGGTTGGCAACACCCGCACAGTCGAGCGAGCCACGCACGGTGTGGTAGCGCACACCCGGCAGATCCTTGACGCGGCCACCACGGATCAGTACGACCGAGTGCTCCTGCAGGTTGTGGCCTTCGCCACCGATGTAGCTCGAGACTTCGAAGCCATTGGTGAGGCGCACGCGACACACCTTGCGCAGCGCCGAGTTCGGCTTCTTCGGCGTGGTGGTATAGACGCGGGTGCAGACGCCCCGCTTCTGCGGGCTGGCGCCCAGTGCCGGCACTTTCGATTTCGCCGGCGGATCGTTGCGCCCGTCGCGGATCAGCTGATTGGTCGTTGACATGCTCTGCCTTAAGTCGTCGTCCACCGGCCGTGCGTCCGGCCGCGCCGGACGCTTTGAACCGTGGAACTGTCCAAAGCCTGAAGAACACTCGGGCCGCTCTGGCGCGGCCCGAAGGGAATCAGGAGTTTGCCGGCCAGCGTCAGAAACGCTTTCCGGGGTGATAGCCGCAGAATTCTAGGCGAGTCGCTGGCGCGGGTCAACGGGGATGCGTTCGCCTCGGGCGGCCATCCCCGCTACCCTGTGTCCTCGCGCCGTGCCGCACCCCGACAGTGCGGCACGTCGGGCGGGACGGTCCGCCCGCTGCGCCGGACCCACCCCGAGGAGCCTGCCGGCATGCCCCACAGCGAACGACGCCGCGGAATCGCCCTGATGGTCGTTGCGGTCGCGGTATTCGCGGTCATGGACCTGTGCCTGAAATTCCTTTCGGCTCAGCTACCTCCGCTCGAAGTCGCGACCTTGCGGTCGGCCGCTTCGCTGCCTTTCGTCCTGGCCTCCGTCGGCGTTCGCGGCCGCTGGCAGGCGCTCAAGATCCGTCGTGTCGGCCTGCACATCCTGCGCGGCCTGCTGTCGGTGGTGATGATCGCGACCTTTTCCTTCGCCATCGGCCGGATGTCCATCTCCGGCGTCTACACGATTTACATGGTGGCGCCCCTGCTGGTCACGGCCATCGCGGTCCCCGCACTCGGCGAGCGGGTGCGCGTGGATGCATGGATTGCTATTATTGTGGGCTTTCTCGGCGTGCTCGCGGTGCTTCGGCCGGGGGCGAACGGCCCGCTCAATTTCCTCGGCTCCCTCGCGACCCTGGCCTCGGCGACTTGCTACGCCCTCAACTACGTGCTGGCGCGCCAGATTGCGCGCACGGACTCCAGCGAGAGCCTCGTGTTCTGGGTGCTGCTGCTCATGGCCGTCTTCAGCGCGGTCCTGGGCTTCGCCGGCTGGCAGCCCGTGCCGGCATCGCTGTGGCCGGCCATTGCCATCATCGGCGTCACCGGCGCGATCGCCCAGGTCTGCATTACCCGCGCGTTCCTGATGGCACCGGCCTCTGTCATCGCGCCGTTCGAGTACACGGCGCTGCTTTGGGGCGGGCTCTTCGACTGGTTCATCTGGGGCGTCAGGCCGACGCTCGTGATGCTGTTCGGCGCGGCGCTGATCGTTGGCAGCGGCATTTACGTGATGATCGCGAACACCGCGACCTCGGCCGCCGAAAAGCTGTCGGCCGAATCCGAGCCGCACCCCTAGACGCCGGGCGCACGGCCTCCGGTGCCGGGCAAGCCCGACTCGGCGCGCATCCGGCGGATCAGCTCGACCTCGTGGGCCGTCAGGTGGCCGAGAACCGCCCTGTCCTCGGCAGGGGCCATGGCCTCCAGCGCGAGGAACCCCGCGACGTAACCCGCGTAGGCATCGGCGGACTCGCGCAGGAACGCGGTCCACTCGCGGCCGGTCTCGGCCCTCGCGTCACGTCCGCCGACGCGTGCAAGCAGCGCGTCGGTTGCGGGCGTGAGACCGTATTTGTGGACGAGCGGCAGCAGTCGCTCGGCCGTCGCCCGCTCCAGCGCGGCGCACTCCTCAAGAAACCGTGCCCGCTCGGGGTAGCAGCGCCGCAAGGCGTCGAAATAGGCGGCGCCGGCCACTTCACCCTCGTAGGCCTCAAGGATCTGGCGAACGTAGTTCTCTTCCATGGCACCTATCGTTGCAAGCCCGGGCGACGCCGGACAGCCCAATGTCGCGTTGCGTACTGGACGTTTTGGCCGGTCGACAAAATACGCAACGCAGCATCCCGACCGCCCCGTCAATATGTCACGAAGGCCACTGGTTCTCGCGCCGACACAGCGCTACGCTCGGGAAAACCCCGCGTCACATCACGCGGGACAGGGTACTGCCCGCCCGGGACGGAGCCGTGGGCAGTACGCATCAATCCAAACGATTCGGGGGACATTCCATGCGCAGATCGCACTCCGCGGGAGCCATTGCTGCCGCGCTGCTGAGCGTTGTTCCGGCACTCGGCCTTGCTGCCACGCCGCTGATTCCGCACGTCTCGCAGCTTGGCAACGACGACGGCCAGCTGAAGCCTGACCTCTACCGTGCACACGACCGTGCCTCCCCGGCGGAGACGATCCAGCCGGCCCAGACACGGGCAGCCATTGCCGCCTGGGGCACGCTCAGTCTTGATATCGCGAGCGATGCCCGGCCTTGGTCGCTGGCGACTCCCTCCGTCAACGCGGTGGACGCGCTGACGACGTACACCGGGCGCCAGACCACGGCGTCCGGGCGCACGACCGCGCTCGCGCTCACGCCAGACTGCAACCAGAGCCACTGCTTCGCCCTGCTCGGGGCCGCCGGCGGCGGCATCTGGCGTCTCGAGGACCCGTTCGGCTCGCCCGGCGCTTGGCAGAACTCGTCCAGCGGCCTGCCGTCGATGGCCATTGGCTCGATCGCGTTCGACCCGCGCAGTCACGGCAGCGTCGTCTACGTGGGAACCGGTGAACAGAACCAGTCCGGCGACAGCGAGGCGGGGCTTGGGCTCTTCCGCTCCACCGACGGCGGCCGGCACTGGAGCGTGGTGCCCGCCAGCGTGCCGCTCGCGGAGGGTCTGTCGATCTCCTCGATCGTCATTGACCCGCGTGACTCGAACCACCTTTACTTCGCCACGGCGCTTGCCGGCGTGGGCAGTGCGGCCGTCGCCTACGGCTCGCTGCCGCCGCACACGGCACCGACCGGCATCTACGAGTCGAACGACGGCGGCGCGACGTTCCATCGCATCGGCCCGACCAGCTCCGCGCTGAGCGTGGTCGGTGTCTCGCAGATCGGACTCGACCCCGTCGATCCGGACACCCTCTACGCGGCCGTGTTCGGCGTCGGCCTGCAGCGCGCGTCGAAGGCGCTCGACGGTGACCTGACGTTCCGCACGGTGTTCGCGACCGGCGCGCCGTCGGACGGTTACAACCGCCTCACCTTCGCCACCAACGTGCTCGGCAAGACCACCCGCATATACCTCGCGGACACGGTCGATGCCCTGGGCACGTCGGCGCTCTATCGCGTCGATAACGCGCGGGTCGCGGCCGGCAAGCTGAACGCGGGCGCCAACGAAGGGTGGAGACCGCTGTCCTCGAGCAAGAACGGCGATCCGGGCTTTGCGAGCTACGGCTTCTGCGAGGGCCAGTGCTACTACGACATCTTCGTGGTGTCGCCCGCGGGTCAGCCGGACACCGTGTGGATCGGTGGCTCGATGAACTACGACGAGATCTTCCCGGGCCCGGTTCCGAAGCGCTCCAACGGCCGGGCCGTGATGCGCTCGCTCGATGGCGGCGTGCATTTCACCGACGTCACCAACGACTCCCGTTCGCCGTCGCTCGGCATGCATCCGGACCAGCACGTCCTCGTGCTCGCGCCGTTTGATCCGAACCGCGCGATCGTCGGCTCCGACGGCGGCGTCGTGCGCCTCGACGGCAAGTACGTCGATGCGTCCTCGACCTGCGCCGGTCGCGGCCTCGCCCCGGTCGACTTCGCCGAGTGCCAGGCGTGGCTGTCGTCGGTTCCGAACCGGATCGATCCGATCAACACCGGGCTGACGACGCTGCAGTTCCAGAGCGTCACGATCAATCCGCTCGATCCGCGCAACAGCTTCCAGGGCGGCACGCAGGACAACGGCACCTGGGAAGCGAATGCGCGGCTCGGCAAGTGGTTTGAGTCCATCGGCGGCGATGGCGGACAGTCCGGCTTCGATGCCATCAACCCGGCAACGCGCTTCCACACCTATTACGGCGCGACCATCGACGTCAACTTCAACGGCTCGGACCCGCTCGGCTGGAACTACGTGTCCGATCCGCTGAACGCAGCGAACGAGGCCGGCCAGTTCTACATCCCGGCCATCGCGGATCCAGCAGTCGCTGGCACGATCTTCGTTGGCCTGGAGCACGTCTGGCGTACCCAGGACGACGGTGGCGACAGGGCGTACCTCACGCAGCACTGCAACGAGTACACGGGCGACTTCCAGGCGCCGTGCGGTGACTGGGTGGCGCTCGGCGGTCCGAAGCTGACGAGCACGGACTACGGCAACGACCAGCGCGCCGGTGGTGACATCGTGGCGATCGCCCGCTCACCGTGCGACGTGTCCACGCTGTGGACGGCCACGACGCGCGGCCGTCTTTTCATCTCGCGCAACGCGAATGTCGCGGACCCGGCCCAGGTCGCCTTCGAGCGGGTCGACAACAAGCAGCTGCCGCGTCGCCAGGTGTCCGACATCGTCGTCGACCCGACCGACCCGAACCACGCGTGGATCGCCTACACCGGTTACGGGGTCAACACCCCGATCGCCACGGGCCACATCTTCGAAGTGCGTTCCGTTCCGGGCCAGGGTCTGAAGTCGGTCGTCGACATCAGCGCCAACATCGGCGACATGCCGATCACGGCGCTGGTCCGCGACCCGGATACCGGCACGCTCTACGCGGCCACGGACTTCGGTGTGATCAAGCGCGGCGCGCTCGGTACGCGCTGGAAGGTGGCAGGCCTTGGCCTGCCGCCGGCAGCCGTCTACCACCTCGCGCTGTCGCCCGCGGGACGCGTGCTCTACGCCGCCACCCACGGTCGCAGTGTCTGGACGCTCGACCTGCCCTGAGCGAGCGCCCTGGCGCGGTGCCTTCGGCCGCGCCAGGGCGGTGACGCCGCCCGGTCCCGGACACCGCCGGCTCCGGACAACGGCCTCCGCAGAGCGGTTGGCCGGCAATGAAAAAGGGGTGAGGCCTGTCGGCCTCACCCCTTTTTTTGGACGCCGCGGCGTCGCCGGTCAGCCGGCGGTTTCCGCCGACGACTCGTCGTGCACCACCGGCTCGTCCGAGTCGGACAGCCCACCGCCCACGTCCATGAAGCTCCGGCCAACGTCGTCGTCCGGACGGCGCCGACGCGCCGCGTGGTAGGCAAAGCCCGTTCCCGCCGGGATGAGTCGCCCGACGATGACGTTCTCCTTGAGACCACGCAGGTCGTCCTTGAGACCGCGCACCGCGGCCTCGGTCAGGACGCGGGTGGTCTCCTGGAAGGACGCCGCCGAAATGAACGACTCGGTCGCGAGCGAGGCCTTCGTGATACCGAGCAGCAGCGGCTCCATCTTCGCGACCGTCTTGCCGGCGGTCTCGGCGATGGCGTTCTGGCCGATGACCCGCGAGCGGTCGAGCTGCTCCCCGCGCAGCAGTCCGGTCTCGCCGGCATCGGTGACCTCGACCTTGCGCAGCATCTGGCGAATGATCACCTCGATGTGCTTGTCGTTGATCTTCACGCCCTGCAGACGGTAGACGTCCTGAATCTCGCGCACGAGGTAGTTCGCCAGCGCTTCCGAGCCCTGCAGGCGCAGGATGTCGTGCGGGTTCGGCTCGCCGTCCGCGATGACCTCGCCCTTCTCGACCGACTCGCCCTCGAACACGTTCAGATGGCGCCACTTCGGGATCAGCTCCTCGTACTTGTCCCCCGTCTCCGGGGTGATCACGAGGCGACGCTTGCCCTTGGTCTCCTTGCCGAACGAGACCGTGCCCGAGCGCTCCGCCAGAATCGCCGGGTCCTTGGGCTTGCGGGCCTCAAAGAGGTCGGCCACGCGCGGCAGACCGCCGGTGATGTCGCGGGTCTTCGACGACTCCTGCGGGATACGCGCGATGACGTCACCCACCGACACCTTCGCGCCGTCAGTCAGGCTGACGAGCGCGCCGGCCGGCAGCGCATAGATCGCCGGGATATCGGTGTTCGCGAAGGTCACTTCCTTGCCCTTCGGCCCGAGGAGCTTGACCACCGGACGCAGATCACGGCCACCGGCACCGCGCTGCTTCGGATCGAGCACCACGGTCGACGACAGACCGGTCACGTCGTCCACCTGGCTCGTCACGGTCATGCCATCGACGAAGTCCTGGAACTTGATGAAACCCGCCACCTCGGTGACCACCGGATGGGTATGCGGGTCCCACGTCGCAACCACCTGGCCTGCGACCACCGCCGCGCCCTCGTCGACGTTGATCACGGCGCCGTAGGGGATCTTGTAGCGCTCACGCTCGCGACCGAACTCGTCGACCACACCGAGCTCACCGGAGCGCGAAGTCGTCACTAGGTGGCCCTTCTCGTGGCGGACCGCCTTGA
>CAITAM010000075.1 GCA_903890265.1 uncultured Pseudomonadota bacterium
CGGCTCCACGCCATCAGGTCCCGGAAATAGATTTCCTGCAGTTCCTGCGACGAGTTCTCCGGCGCGATGCCGCGGCCGTTCGAATTGGTGGCCCAGCCCGCCTCGGTGATGACGACCGGCACGCCGGGGTAGCGTCGCGCCACGCTCTCGTAGTTATCGCGGGTGTGGTGGATCGCCTCGTGGATGTGCTTGTACTCCCACACGGGGTAGGTGTGCAGCGAGATGAAGTCGAGCTCGGCAACCAGCGGTGCCAGCTTGTCGTGCCAGGGCACGTAGTTCTCACAGAACGTGACCGGCTGCGCTACCGCCGCGCGAACCCGGCGGACGTGCTCGATCATCCGTGGCACCGGCACGTAGTGATCGGTCCAGTCCACGGTCGCCTCGTTTCCGACCGCGACCGAGAACACGATGTCGGGGTAGCGGCGGGCAAGCAGGATGAGGCGCGCGACCTCGGCGTCGTTCTCCCGGGTACTCGCCTCGAGTTCTGCCTCGCTGTACACGCCGCCCCAGGGGCAGCCGAAATTGTTGACCTCGGCCCCGAGGTACGCCCCGAGCATGACCCGGAAGTTGAGCTTCTCCTCGGCAATCACCGCGAGCACGCGCTCGGCGTGCAGGCTGCAGTCGTAGAGACGCAGCAGCGACCAGTGCCGGCTGAGGAGCCGCAGATCCTCCCGGATCTCGTCCACCGACGGGTAGGTCCGCGTCGCCGGACTCTGCCCCTCCCGGTACCCCGAGTAACAGATGGCATCGCCGCTCGGCAGCACGAGCCGCGGCCGGTCAGTCACGTTACTCATACTTCAGGCGTCCGTCCGTGTCCCAGAGTCCCCAGTAGGCGCCGACGTCGCCCTCCGCCCCGACCTTCCACGCCTCATCAAACGCCGCGAAGTAGAAGATCTCGATGCCATCGCGGGCACCCCACGCGCAGGTGTCGACGAAGTACTGCAGGGCGTTGTCCACCGAGGGCACCGCACCGTGGAACGCGCTCCCCGTGTGCGGCCAGCCCGTCTCGCTGACGATCACGCGCTTGCCGCCCGCCACCGCCCGGGTCCGGCGCAGCATGTCCTGCATGTAGGCGAGCGCCTGCGGACGGGGACAGCCTTCCCAGAACGGGTAGCAGTTCGTCAGGATCACGTCGCAGGCGGCGGTGAGCCTCGGGTGCAGCTCGAAAAGGTAATACGCATCGACGTACCCGATCGGGACGTCCGGCACGGCCGCGCGCACCCGCTCAAGATAATGGATGAGCTCGTCTTCGCTCAGGTCCTCGCGCAGCAGCACCTCGTTGCCGATCGCGAGGATGTCCGCATCGCCGGCGCGGGCCACGGCGATGGCCGCCTCGATCTCGCGCTCGTTGATCGCCCGGTCGGTGCCAAGCCAGGCGCCGACCAGCGTCTTCATGCCCATCGAGCGGGCGAGGCCGGGCGTCGCCTCGTGTCCGTCCGTGCAGGAGAAGGTCCGCACCCAGCGGGTGTAGGGCCGGATGATGGCGAGGCGTGCCGCGATCTGTGCCGGACTCACGACCGTCCCGGGGCCCTGCCCGGCGAGGTACGGGCTGAAGCAGAAGCCGTGCACGCCGGCGGCGAGCGTGGCCCTGAAATGCTCGACGAGCGATGCGTGCGGGACCGTCGACGACACCGTGTCGAGGGCCGGCGACGGGCTCGTGTTCGTGCTCGTGCTCGTGGAGTTCGCCGACGTGACCCACTGCGTAAAGCGCGTCGCATCGCCGCCCGACGGCGGCCGCCCTCCGCCCCAGGTCGCCGTTTCGTTGGCAAAGCGCGTGGACTGGACGGCGCGGGTCACTGCGACGGTCACCGCCGCGACGGACGCCGGGGCCGCACTGACGGCGTCCACCGGGACGGACGGGACCTCGCGGGTGGGCGCCGTCCCCGCGCGTCGGGCCGCCAGATCGGCACCGATCCGCTGCACGAGCGGTTCGTCCAGTTCGTAGAACCACAGGCCGACCACGGCAATGACCGCCGCCACGGCCGGGATCACGCTCACCATCAGGATGATGCCGTGCACCGTACGCGGGCTCAGCACCACGTTCGGCAGGTAACCGAAATACCCGAGCAGCCAGCCCGCGCCGCCGCCACCGATCGCCCAGCCGAATTTCTGCGCGAATGACGCGGCCGAGAACACGAGACCCGTCGCCCGGCGCCCGCTCTTCCACTCCGAGTAGTCGGCGGTGTCCGCGTACATCGCCCACACCAGCGGCGCGGTCGGCGCGGCACAGAAGCTGATCAGCGCGTGCCCGGCCCACACCAGCGGGATGTTCTGTGGCGGCACGAAGTAGTAGCCGAGGGTGATCAGGGCGGTGACGCCCATCGACACCATGTAGAAGCGGCGCTTGCCGAATCGCTTCGCCAGTGGCGAGGTCACCATCACGCCGAGAATGAACGCGATCGCGCCGGTCGACATGACCTGGCTGAAGTAGGACTTGCCGTTCGGCACCACGTGATCGAAGTAGTAGACGAGCACCGCGCCGCGGATGTTGGAGAAGGTCAGCGCGGCAATGCCGACCACGCACAGCACCACCCAGGGCCGGTTCGCGAGCAGGTCCTTGAGGTCCGCCCGCAGCGCTCCCTCCTCCTTGGGCTCCGGCTGGACACGCTCCTTCGTGAACAGGAAGGTCAGCAGGAAGAACACGACCGCGATGGCGGCGTAGACGGTCATCGTCATTCGCCAGCCGTACGGCGAGTTCTCGCTGCCACCGAAATACGTGGCAAGCGGTACGGCCGTGTAGACAATGACGAAGATCGGCAGGAACGCCAGCACGAAGCGGTAGGTCGAGGCGCTCGTCCGGTCCCGCGAGTCCGGCGTCAGCACGCCAAGCAGCGCCGAATAGGGAATGTTGATCGCCGAGTACGCGACCATCATGAGGCTCAGGGTCACGTAGGCGTAGACCACCTTGGCCGTCGGACCGAGATCGGGTGTCGTGAACGCGAGGATGGCGGTGATGGCCATCGGCAGCGCCATCCACAGGAGGTATGGCCGGAAGTGCCCCCAGCGGGTGTTGGTGCGATCCGCAATCGTGCCGATGAGGGGATCGATGACGGCGTCTGCCATGCGCGTCACCAGCATCATCGTGCCCATGGTCGCGGCACTCAGCAGGAACACGTCGGTGTAGAACTTGGCGATGTAGATCGAGAACATCTGCCAGAACATGTTCGATGCGAAGTCGCCGAGCCCGTAGC
>CAITAM010000076.1 GCA_903890265.1 uncultured Pseudomonadota bacterium
CGCGATGGTCGGCCGCCAGCTGCCGTTCATGGCCCTCGTGCTGCCGTTCTACGTCATGGCGCTCTACGGCGGCTGGCGCTCGATCCGGGCGCTGTGGCCCCTGCTGCTGGTCGCCGGCGCGAGCTTCGCCGTCGGCCAGTTCGTGGCCTCGAACTACCTCGACTACACGCTGACGGACGTGCTCTCGGCGATGGTCTCGCTGGCCGTGACGCTCGGCTTCCTGCGCCTGTGGACGCCGGCGGCGGACCCGGCGTTTGCGATCACCGCACCGGCGGCGACGCCGGGCCTCACCCACCGGCAGGCGTCCGCGCCCGGCAGCTGGCAGGGCTGGGTGCCGTGGGTCATCCTGACCGCCACCGTGATCGCCTGGACGACGTTCAAGGTCGCCTCGATCGGCGAGCAGGCGATCAATTGGCCGCTGCTGCACAAGGCGATCGCGATCACGCTCTACGCCGGCAAGCCCTACGCCGCCGTGTGGAAGTTCCAGCCGCTCGGCACGGGCACCGCGATCCTCGGTGCCGCGGTGCTGACCGCCCTCGCGGTCGGCCTGTCGCCGGCGAAATTCCTGCTGTGCGCCGGGCGCACCGTGCGCCAGGCGTGGCTCGCGGTCGTGACGGTCATGCTGATCGTCGCGCTCGCCTACCTCATGAACTATTCCGGGATGGCCTACACGCTCGGCAAGGGCGTCGCCTCGACCGGCAGCGCCTTCGTGCTGCTGTCGCCGTTCCTCGGCTGGGTGGCGGTCATGCTGTCCGGCAGCGACACGTCGGGCAACGCGCTCTTTGGCAACCTGCAGGTGGTCGCCGCGCAGCAGCTGTCACTGAACCCGGTGCTCTTTGCGGCCAGCAACTCGTCGGGCGGCGTGCTCGGCAAGATGATCTCGCCACAGAACATCGCGACCGGCGTCTCGGTCACCGGCATGGCCGGCCAGGAGGGCGCGGTCTTCGCCCGCACGTTCTGGCACAGCATCATCCTGACCCTCCTGCTCGGCCTGTTGATCGCGGCCCAGCAGTACCTCGTGCCCTGGATGATCCCGGCCCTGCCCGCCGCGCACTGAGTCACGCGCCGCCGCGCGACCGGCCGGAGGGCGCGGCGGTGGGGCAACGCGCCGCGGGCCGCGGGCCGCCGGTGGCCCAGTCGAGGAGTTCGACCGTGTGCACGACGGGCAGCGCCGTGCCGCTGCCGATCTGGTTCAGGCAGCCCACGTTGCCGGCGGCGATCACGTCCGCGCCGAGCGCCTCGAGGTGGCCCACCTTGCGTTCCCTGAGGCGGGTGGCGAGTTCGGGCTGCAGGATGTTGTACGTGCCGGCCGAGCCGCAGCAGATGTGCGACTCGGCGGGCTCGACCACGCGGTAACCGACCGACTCGAGCAGGCGCCGCGGGGCGGCCGTGATGCCCTGCCCGTGGCGCAGCGAGCAGGCCGAGTGGTAGGCGACGTTCAGCCCCGCCGGTCGCGCGGACGGTGGCGCTGCCGGTGGCGCGAGGGGCAGCCCGTCAAGGCCGATCGTGTCCAGCACTTCCGTGACATCCCTGACGAGGGCGGCCACCGCGGCCGCCGGTGCGGCCCACTCGGGATCGTCCCGGAACATCGCCCCGTAGTCCTTCAGCGTCGTGCCGCAGCCCGACGTCGTCAGCACGATCGCATCGAGCGGCGCGCGCGCCATCTCCGCGCGCCAGTAGGCGATCTGCTGCCTCGCGAGCGCGTGCGCGCGCGCGCTTTGCCCAAGATGGTGCGGCAGCGCGCCGCAGCAGGCCGGGCGCTGCTGCACGACCACCTCGGCGCCGAGGCGCGTCAGCAGCCGCACCGCCGCCTCGTCGATCGACGGCGCCAGCACCGGCTGCACGCAG
>CAITAM010000077.1 GCA_903890265.1 uncultured Pseudomonadota bacterium
CTGCGCCTCGTGCGGGGCCTGTCGCGCGAGGCCGCCGGCCGTCTGTGCGCGGCCCGCGCGGTGGCGCCGTTCCGCTCGGTCGCGGATCTGGCCCGGCGAGCCTCGCTCGATGCACGGGCACTGTCGGTGCTGGCCGCGGCCGGTGCGCTCAAGGGCCTCGCCGGCCATCGTCACCTCGCGCAGTGGCAGGTGACCGGCCTCGAGGCGCCGCTGCCGATCGAGGCGGCGGCAGGGCCGGGGGCCGAGGAGCCGGCCGATGCCGGGGGCCTGCCGCTGCTGCCGGCGCCCACCGAGGGCGAGAACGTGGTGGCCGATTACCGGGCGCTCGGCCTGACGCTCGGCCGCCATCCACTCGCGCTGCTGCGCCCGCGGCTGGCGGCCGCCGGGATCGGCACGGCGGCGGATCTGACCGCGCTCGCCCACGGCAGTCGCGTCCGCGGCTGTGGCCTCGTGCTGGTCCGCCAGCGGCCGGGCAGCGCGGCCGGCGTCACCTTCGTCACGCTCGAGGACGAGACCGGGGTCGTCAACCTCGTCATCTGGCGGCAGGTCGCCGAGCGCTGGCGGCGGGCGCTCCTGCGCGCGACGCTGCTCGAGGCGGACGGTGAACTGCAGCGGGCGGGTGAGGTCGTGCACCTGATCGTGCATCGCCTGATCGACCGCAGCGCGCTGCTCGGCCGGCTGCTCGCCCCGGCGCGGAACTTCCGTTAAGGAGTCCTCAGCGGCCGAGCGCCGCTCGCCAGCGCCGCACCTTTTCGGCCAATGGCAGGCTGGCGTGTGCCGGGCTCGTCGACGGCAGCACGACGAGGTCGGGCAGAGGGGCGGGCAGGTCCAGTGCCGGCAGGACGAGGCGGCGGTAGAGCGCGTGCGCGGTCTGGCCGTTGAAGAGCACGCAGCGGATGGCCGGGTGCGCCCGGAAGAAGCCCGCGAAGTCATTCGCCGCGACGCTCGAGGTCACGATCGAGGCATCGAGGCTGCCGGGGCGCTCGGCCGACTGGCAGACGTCCCAGAGTGCAATGCGCCGCGCAAGGAGCGCGGCGACGCGGGCGGGGTAGGGTGGCAGTGCCCCGGGCGTCGCGGTTGCCGCCAGCGCCGGGTCACCGACCACGGTCCAAAATGCGTTGCGCGGCTGGGCGTAGTACTCACCCGCACGGAGCGAAGCGAGTCCCGGCAGTGAGCCGAGGATCAGGTGCGTGGCATCCGCCCGTGCCAGCGGCGCAAAGCCCGTGGCGCGGCTCAGCGTCCGGCCTTCTGCCGGCCGGGCCGCTTCACGCCCGCCGGCTCGTCGTCGATGTCGTAGTCGTCGACGTCGGACAGCAGTTCCTTGGTGTGCTTCTGCTCGAGGTACTTCTCGAGCCGTCGCCACGCCGGCTCGGCGCCGCGCGGTGCGCCGCGGCGTCGGGAGGAGTCGAGATCGCGCATGAGCACGTCGATCTGCGTGTCATCGGCGTCGGCGCCCTCGGCGTCGTCGTCGTCCTCGTAATCGTCCGATTCCGGCTTCTCGCTCATCCCGGTCCAGGCAGTGAGTGGCGAAGGTCACGACCGGGGCACGGTCGCGGCGTGGAAACACGACGCGCGATTTATAAGACAGGGGGCGGACGGGCCGCAAGGGCCTGCCCGTGAACTCTTCGTGACGCGCCACGGGCTCTCTCGACGTCGGCCGTGGCGCCTCGGCTGCCCAGCGGGTCCGCCGCCGTTGCGCGCCGGGTCGGTCGCCTCGGCCAGCGGCGCGGCGCGGCGCGGCAACCGTCTGCGTTAGACTGCCGACCGGCCGCGACCGCGTGGGTCGGCGGCGCGGTATCTTTGCGGACACCCACCATGCCACTTGCGCTGCCGACCGTGACGCTGCTGACGGCTACCGGGGCGACCGTTGACGGTGCGCTTACGGCGCTTCGACTGTCGATGCGTGGTATCGAGTTCGCGGCCGTGAAGCTGCTTGCCCCTGAAGCCCCGGCCACGCTGCCCGCCGGCATTACGCACGTCACGATCCCGCCGATGGACCTGAACGGCTACAACCGACTGGTACTGAACGACCTGCACCGCCATTTCACGACCGCCCATTGCCTCATCGTCCAGGCCGATGGCTTCGTGCTCGATCCCGCGCGCTGGCAGGACGCCTTTCTCGACTACGACTACGTCGGTGCGCCGTGGGAGCCTAGGCTGCCCATGGACGGGAGCCGCGGCGGCTTCGAGCTCGGTGCCAACCGGGTCGGCAACGGCGGCTTTTCGCTGCGCAGTCACCGGCTGGCGGCGACGGTCGCCGCGCTCGACGTGGCGGCACGCCGCCTGCCGCTGCAGAGCGAGGACCTCGTGATCTGCCACTACCTGTACGGCGAGCTTGCGGCAATGGGCCTGCGCTTCGCGCCGCTCGAGCTCGCCGCGCAGTTCTCCATGGAGTGCCCTTATCACCTCTGCGGCCAGACGCTGGGCACGGTGTTTGGCTTTCACGGTAAGCACCTGCTGCCGGAGGTCTCGTTCCGGCTGCGCTGCGCCGAGCTCGATCGCCTCGGCGCGAGGGCGGCCACCCTGCCGTGCCCCTGTGGCAGCCGGCGCCGGTACGGCGACTGCCACGGCCGGCCAGGCACCCAGC
>CAITAM010000078.1 GCA_903890265.1 uncultured Pseudomonadota bacterium
AGGCTCTTGTTGATGTTGGTCAGGTTGGAGCCCACGAGTTCCGCCGTCCACGGACCCTTCGACACGCCGGCCGAGCCGTCCCACTGCGTCCAGCTCGGCATCTCGTAGCGGTTCACCGAGGTGGCCGACGAGAAGGAGCTTGCCTGGTAGGCGAAGCCCAGCTGACCGTAGTAGTCGTACTGACCCATGGTCCACTCGTACCGGGCGCGGGCATTGGCCTGCAGCTTCGGCGAGTTCGCCAGCGGGTCACCCTGCTGACCGTAGACGCTCTGGACCGATACCGGCGTCGAACCCACGTACGAGTTCGTGATCGGCGAACCGAGCGTCGGGCAGTTGGCCGCGATGTTGCAAGGCAGGGCCGGCGAGTTCGTCAGCTCCGTCTTGTTGTACGACATCGAGCCCTGCAGCGTGAGCTCGTGGGTCGCACGGGCGATCAGGCTGAGCTCGGTACCCTTCACCTGGTAGTCCGGGCCGTTGAGGCCGAGGGTCAGGTTACCGAGTCCGAGCTGCGGGGCGAAGATACCGGTCTGGACGTTCTTCCAGGTTTCCTGGTAGATCGCGCCGTTGAACTGGATGCGGTTGTTGTAGAACGCCGTCTTCCAGCCCGCCTCGATGTTCGTCAGCTCGTCCGACTTGTACTCCGCCGGCGACGCCCACTGGTAGTCCTTGCCTCCCGGCGAGAGCGGCAGGTGGTTGCCCGAACCGCGGTTGAAACCACCCGGACGGAAGCCCTGCGACCAGGTCGCGTAGATCAGGGCGTCCGGCGTGATCTTGTAGCTCAGGTTCACGCGGCTCTTGAAGCCGGACGACGTGTCGCTGTTCGGCATCTGGTTGTTCAGGTTCGTGCCGTACGGGGCGGGGCACGGACCCGAGGCCGGAGCCGTCGCGGTGTAGTTCTTGCAGAAGAAGCTGCCGACGTTCGCACCCAGCATCGAGTTGTCGATGTGGTAGTAGCGCGTGCCGACGGTCAGCGTCAGGGTGTCAATGATGTGCCAGTCGGCCGAGGCGAACAGTGCGCGCTGCTTGTAGTCGCGCTGGAAGTCGTCCACGAAGCCCGTGTTCGAGTTGCGGCGTCCCGAGTAGTTCATCGACGCATTGCCGAACTTGGTCGTCGCACCCGGATCGAGGTACAGGAAGCAGCTCGCCGGACCACCGGTCTGGCACTCCGGCACCGACTTGTAGTCCCACTCGGTGTTGTCATCGAGCTTACGCTGTTCCCAGAACGCGCCGAAAATACCGGACACGACCCAGCTGGTCGGCGTCTGGAAGCGGATTTCGTGGCTCTGGTTGGTGTTGTGCGTGGTGTCACGCCACACCGACGACGGGCTGTAGCACTTGTTCACCGAGGCGCCGGAGTAACCCGTGCACTGGTAGTAGCTGCCGTACACGCCGCGCGCGTAGTTCGTGTAGTCCTGGATCTGGAACGAGTTGCGGTCAAGGAACGCACCGGCGTAGGTGAAGTCCAGTACGCCGACCTTGCCGGTGACGGTAAGTGCCGTGTTCGAGAACTTGTCGGTGGTGATGCCGTCGTTGAACGTCGTCACCTCGAGCGGGTTCAGCGCCTGGCCCTCGGAGCCGTTCGGCATCTGGTAGAAGACGCCGCTCGCGCGCATGTCCTGGTAGCTCTGCACGAGCAGCGCGTTCCAGTCGTCGTTGATCTTGTAGTCGAGGCCGATACGCAGGCCCTTGTAGGTCAGCGGGTTCTGGGCGCGGCCGGCGATGTTGTAGTTGTTGATCACGACCGAGTCGGCCGGCACCACGCCGCCCGTGCGATCCTTGAAGCCCTGGTCGGTGCCCCGGCGGGTGAAGGTGCTGGGGACGTTGTCGATGTAGCCGCCGCGCGCGTCGTTGTAGATCACCGCACGCAAGGCCAGGTTTTCGCTCAGCGGCAGGTTGATGACCGCCTCGAGCTTCGAGCTCTGGTCGCCGTGCGCGGTCGTGTCGTAGCCGGCATTCGCCGAGAACTCGGTCACGCCGAGCTTCGGCTTGTTCGTGATGTAGCGAAGCACGCCCGCCTGCGCACCGGCGCCGAACAGGGTGCCCTGCGGGCCCTCGAGAACCTCGATACGCTCGAGGTCGGCCGCGTAGACGTCCAGGTTACGACCCGGAATCTGCGTCGACTGCTCGTCAAGGTAGACGGCCACGTTCGGCCACTGGCCGACCGAGCCCTGACCCTGGGTACCGAGCGCACCAACCGACAGGCCGCGCATGTAGATGTTGCTCTGGCCGGGGCCGAGGGTCGCGGTCGACACGCTGGGCAGGTACTTGACGAACTCATCGAGCGTCGAGACCTTGAGTTCCTTCAGCGTCTCACCGGTCAGCGCCTGAATGCTGATAGGCACGTTCTGCAGGTTTTCCGTGCGGCGCTGCGCCGTCACGACCACCTCTTCAAGGCTGAGCGACGGCTCGGCAGCAGGCGCCTGCGCCTGGGCCATGCCTGCGCTTGATGCCAGTACGGCAGCAATCGCGTAGGACAGTGTCTTCTTTGAGTTCACGCAGTTATCTCCCCTTGAGGGTCCAAGTAACAGACCATTAAGCCCATGACAGTGCCAGCCTCGGGCGCCGGGCTACCCGACCGACGATGTATGCCCTGTCGGTTTACAGCAAATTACTATTTTTTTCCGATCGGTAAAATCCATTTTCCGGGCAGCCTACACGCTCTGCGGGCGCTACGTCATTGTATTTCTTGGGGCTCCCATCAGCCGGCGGCCGTCGCGCCGCGGCTCATGGTGCAGCGCGATCGGGCGCCGCTGCGTTGTGCGAACGCAACAGTCGGAACGGTTTGCGCGCCTCGGACCACCCCGTTGCCGGACCTTGCGGCGACGAACCGGCACTTTGCCCTCAGCCGATCAGGAGCCGCGCGCCGGTGGCGGCGAGCATCGCGCTGATGAGCGCGCGCAGCAGCCAGGCAGGCGCCCGCGGCGCGGCCACGGAACCCGCCAGCACGCCCGGCACCGAGCCCAGCAGCAGGTTGGCGAGCAGGCCGTAGTCCACGTGCCCGAGCACCGCGTGGCCGGCCCCGGCGACCAGCGCGAGTGGCAGCGCGTGGGCGAGATCGGTGGCCACCAGTCGGGCGGGCGTGAGGCGAAGCGGGTAGAGCGCGAGCAGCGCGACGGTGCCGAGCGCGCCGGCGCCCACCGACGTGAGCGTGACCGCGATGCCAACCGCCGCCCCGGTCATCACGGTGAGGGCCGTCTGCAGCAGCGGCCAGCGCGCCGGGCCCGGGGACGCGCTGCGAAAGAGGGCGAGGAGTCTCGGTTGGACGAGCAGGGTCACTGACGTCAGGAGCAGCATCGCCCCGAGCGCCATCGTGATGATCTGCGCCACCCGGGCACCCGGGTCGTGCGTGTCCTTTAGCCAGTGCAGGGTCAGCAGTGACGCGGGCACGCTGCCGGCCGCCATCGCGGCCACGACCGGCCAGTCGACGCGCCGCTGCAGTCCGGACGTCGCGGTCGCGACCAGCTTGGTGGCGGCGGCAAAGACGAGGTCGGTGCCGACGGCAACCACGGGCGACTGCCGGAAGAACAGGATGAGGAGCGGCGTCATCAGCGACCCACCGCCGATGCCGGTCAGGCCGATGATGACGCCGACAACGGCGCCGGAGACGACATACGCCGGGTTCCACATGAACCCAGTGTAGCCCGCGGACAGCCCGTCGCGACTGAGCGCCGCGCGCCGGCGCCCGCCGCGCTTACTTGCTCTTCAGCAGCGCGCGCAGTTCCTCGAGCCCCTCGGCGACCCGCTTGTTCACGGTCTCCGTGACCTGGGCGTGCGCCTTGGCAGCGATATCGGCCACCTCCTGCAGGTGGCTGACCGCCTTGTCGAGGGCCTGCTTGGTCAGCTCGACCTGGTGGGTCGCAAATTCCTTCGCGGCGGGGCTCGTCGTCGCCGCCTTCGCGGCTTCGGCCGCCTCGGTGACGGCCTGGCGGATGTGCTCGGCCTGCTTCTGCGCGATGGCCTGCGCCCCGGCGAGGGCGGCCCGGTTGGCCTCCGCCAGCGCGTTCAGGTTCTTCTGCTGCGAGGCGAGAATCGCCTGCAGGTCGACGCCCGGAATCTTGATATCGCTCAGGATCTTGCCGAGCCCGAACTGGTCGCCGCCCGAACCGGGAGTGGCGCCGGTGCCCGGCGTGTCGTGGTCTGCCATGGAAATTCTCCTCTGCCGTGGATGGGTCGCTCACGGTCATTCTAGGCCGGCGGACCGCACGCCGTTACCCGGACAGTAATTCACGAATGTGTCAGTCGGCAGCACAGCACGCGCTGACCGGTTCTGGCAGCATCCCGCCTCCACCCCAACGCGGCAGGGAGTCGCCATGGACGTTCGAGACAGCAACGGCACCCCGCTCGCTGAAGGCGACTCGGTGCACGTCATCAAGGATCTGAAGGTCAAGGGCACGTCGCTGACGCTGAAGCGCGGCACGCTCGTCAAGAACATCCACCTCACCGACGACCCCGAGGAAATCGAGTGCCGGGTCGAGTCGATCAAGGGCCTCGTGCTCAAGACCTGCTTCCTGAAGAAGGCCTGACCGGTCGCCGCCAGCGGCCGGTCGCGCGCTCGACCGGCAGCCCCGCAGGAAGCAGCCCCCGCGATGCGCCACGCGGCCCCGCGTTCCCCTGCCCGAGACCCGTCGGCACGCGTCAATTCGAGCGCAAGAAGCGGACGGCCATCGCGCGGCCCCGCTCTTATAGTGTGCAACGACGCTGCATCGAGGACGGACCATGACAGCCCCCCGCTCCGCCGACCGCGAACGGCCGGCCGCCCTGCCCACCGACGTCGCCCGACTGGCCGCGGTCAGCACCCGGAACGCCGCGTTCGACGGCCTGTTCGTCTACGCGGTGCGCACCACCGGCGTGTACTGCCGGCCGTCCTGTCGCTCGCGCCCGGCCCGACCGGAAAATCTTCGCTTCTTCGAGACCCCG
>CAITAM010000079.1 GCA_903890265.1 uncultured Pseudomonadota bacterium
CGACCCGCCCGGAGGATATCGACGGGCGGGTCATCTGCACCGAATTCGGCGCCGTGCCGGCCGGCCTGGCGAGCACCCCCCGACCGGCCGCGGCCCTGCCGCTCTGACCGGAGCCGCAGCGCAACCCCGGCAGCCGGCCGCGACGGGCACTCGCCCCGTGCGCGGCGCACTTTCGACCGCGGCCGCGCTCAAGTATATTCGGGCCCGCTAATTCATTGATTTTCCGACCCGCCGGGGGATGGTCCCTCGGTCGCTGCCGCGTCGGACCGCTTTTTTCCCCGGAGAGATCCCCCGTATGGCGAACCCCACCGTGACGTCCGCGCCCAGGAACTGGCCCACGCTGCTGATGTTTCTGCTGACCGGACTCGCGGCGGTGACGCTCGTGCCCTGGTACGGGATCGTGCACGGTTACGGGGTCGCCGCCTGGATCTGGTTCGGCGTGTTTCTGGCCGCGAACGAGCTCTCCATCACCTGCGGCTACCATCGCCTCTTCTCGCACGCGACCTACCGGGCGCACCCGGTGCTGCGCGCCATCTACATCGTCTTCGGTGCCATGGCGCTGCAGAACAGCGTCCTCGTGTGGAGCGCTGGCCATCGGGCGCACCACCGCTTCATCGATGACGTCGACCAGGACCCGTACAGCGCGCGCCGCGGACTGTGGTTCTCGCACATGGGCTGGATGATCCGCGACTACCCGAGCGGCATTCCCGACTTCAGTTACGTCCGCGATCTCGAGCGCGACCCGCTGGTGGCGTGGCAGCACCGGCATTACCTGCCGCTCGCGATCGGCCTCAACGTCGGCCTGCCGGCGCTGGTCGGCGTGTTCACCGGCGACATCGTCGGCACGATGCTGCTCGCGGGCCTGCTGCGCCTCGTGCTCAGCCACCACCTGACCTTCCTGATCAACTCCGCGGCGCACGCGTTCGGCAGCCAGCCGTACACGACCGACAACTCGGCGCGCGACAATCCGCTGATCGCGGTGCTGACCTTCGGTGAGGGCTATCACAACTACCACCACCAGTTCCCGCACGATTACCGCAATGGCGTGCGCTGGTGGCAGTGGGATCCGTCGAAGTGGCTCATCTGGACGACGAACAAGCTCGGCCTCGCCCACGATCTCAAGTCCGTGCCGTGGTTTCGCATCCACCGGGCCCAGCTCGAGGCCCAGTTCGCCCGCGCCCAGCAGGACCTGTCGACCCGCACCGAGGTCACGCAGTACGCGCAGCTGAGGACGCGGCTCGCCGAGGAATACGCGACCTTCCAGGACGCGATCAGCCGCTGGTCAGCCCTGCGTGTCCAGCTGCAGGACCATGCCGTCAACAACGTCAGCAACCGTTGGGAAAGGTCCATCGTCCGCTCCCGCTGCCGGGAACTCGAACTGATGCTGAAGCTGCAGCAGCGGCGGATGTCGGTGCTGAGGGCGGAGCTGTCCTCCACCTGAAAGCGCCGCTGGGCGCGCCGGGGCCGCCAGTTGCCCACGGACCAAGTGAAAATCGCCGCACGGCGCTGCCGCCGCACCACCGCGCAACCGACGCCGCCTGGCACGCCACGGTGGGGGCCTGCGCCCACGTTGGCGGCGGCGATCGGCCGGTGCGCGGCCGTCGCGCACCGTCGACGCTCCACATTGCGCGTGCTAGCGTTTCTGGCACGGTAACGCTCAAAGAAAGACGGTTCCGCGAAAATCGCCACGGCACCCTGCCGAGCGAGCTCAAGCAGTGACGTTCAGTAAGGACCCGCTCGTGCTGGCAGCGGAGCCGTCATTGTCACCGTCCGAATCGGCGGTTCCGCTAGTCGAACTGCTCTGCGTGGTTGCCCCCGAGCCGCTGGTTCCGCCGCTCTGGTGGTGATGTCCGCCGTGATGCACACGGGGGCCGCTACTCGTCGAGGCTCCCTGCAGGTTCAGTCCGCTGCTTCCGGCCGCGGACTGAAAGGTCGCGCGAAAGTCGCTCTGCAGCTGGGAGAACGCTGTCTGGGCACCTTTGAGATCACCGCTCGTCAGCGCCGTTGACAGCGCAGTCCAGTCGCTGGCGAGTGGAGAGGACGTTCCCGATGTCGCGGAGACACCGGGCGCGGGTGAGTTTGCGGCGCCCGCTTCACCAGTGGTGCCGCCACCCTGGGTCTGGACCAGCTGCTGCAGGGCCGAGAACGCGCTCTGTGCACCACTCAGGTCACCGCTGGACAGCGCCTGCTTAAGGGCCTGGAAGTCCTGCCGCCGCTGCTGAAAGGGATTCAGGGCGTTGCTC
>CAITAM010000080.1 GCA_903890265.1 uncultured Pseudomonadota bacterium
CGCGGCGGCGGTTCCCTCGGGCGAACTGGGAGGCACGTCACAGGCGTGCCGTTACCGGATCGAGCGATCGCCCGGCGTTGCAAGCCACCGGCGGCCCGCCTCCGGCCGCGAGTCCGCAACGGACGACGGCGGGGTGGGTTCGCTGGCAGCGGCAGGCGCAGCGCAGCAGGTGACGGAAGCGAGCGCAGGGCAGGACACTTGTTGTATCACTTGCCTTGCGGGCAACGGGTCGACGGTGATAGCGAAAGTGATCGCGCCGACCGCTGCCAGCAGCCGTGGACACGGGGGTGGCGGCTCGATGAACGCGGGCTCGCGATGCATGCGGGGTTGCTGCTCGCTCTCGGGCGCCCTACCGCGCAGGGCGCCGCCAGACGCGCGGCCTCGTCGTCCACGGTCGGTCGTCGGGGCTGAGATCAATTCCCGACGGCATCTGACATCCTTCGCGCCGAGGCGACTCTGGTGAGTGGCCGCTTCACTGCGGGTCGCTCGAGGTGCGTACTGCGGTACCCGCCACGCGGCAGGTGCCGTAAGCTTCACTGACTCGCGCCCGAACACGCGCGTGAAGGACCCCGCCATGACTGACCGACGTCGCTTGATCCCAGTCGTGACGCTGATGCTGGCGGTGACCGCGAGCGTCTGCGCCCAGACGCCCGATGGCCTGAAGCCGTACGTGACCGAGGACGCACCCTACATCGTGCTCGACCACGTCCGGGTCATCGACGGCACGGGCGCGATGCCCGCCGAGAATCAGCGCATCGAGATCGCGAACGGCAGGATCGTCCGTATCGGGGGCGCGGGCGCGCGCCGGGACTACCCGGCCAAGGCCCGGGTCCTTGACCTCACCGGCAAGACGGTAATCCCGGGCCTCGTCGGCATGCACGAGCATCTCTGGTACCCGACGCCGGACGGCGTCAGCGACGGCGTGCCGCTGTACTCGGAGCTCGCCGACAGCGCGCCGAGGCTTTATCTCGCCGGTGGTGTCACGACGGCACGCACCGCGGGCAGCGTGGAGCCCTACACCGACCTCGGGCTGAAGAAGCTGATCGATGCCGGGAAGAAGCCCGGACCGAAGCTCGACGTCACCGGCCCCTACATCGGCGATTACCTGGGCGAGTTGCCGCAGATGCACGCGCTCACGGGTCCCGAGGATGCCGCGCGACTGGTGGACTACTGGGCCGCCGAGGGTGTCACGTCGTTCAAGGTCTACAACTCGATTACCCGTGACGAATTGAAGGCCGCGATCGAGCGCGCGCACGCGCACGGCCTCAAGATCACGGGTCATCTCTGCTCGGTGGGCTTTCGCGAAGCGGCGGCGCTTGGCATCGACAACCTGGAGCACGGGATCGTGGTCGACACCGAGTTCTTCCCGGGCAAGCAGCCGGACGCCTGTCCGGACGGCGGCGCCGTCGACGACGATCTGGCCAAGAACGTCGACATCGGCGGCGAGGCGGTGGCGCAGACGATCCGCGAGCTCGTCCGGCACCACGTCGCGGTCACCTCGACGCTGGCCGTGTTCGAGACCTTCGTCGCCAACCGTCCGGCACTCGGGAAGCAGGCCCGGGTCAGGACCGCGCTCACGACGGAGGGCTGGGCCGAGTACCTGCGCGTCCGCGGCCTTATCGCCGAGCGGAACGATCCGCGGTGGGCGACGCTGCTCGACAAGGAGATGAAGTTCGAGCGCGCGTTCGTGGCGGCCGGCGGTCTGCTGCTCGCCGGCTGCGATCCCACGGGCTACGGCGGCGTGTTGCCGGGATACGGCGACCAGCGCGGCATCGAGCTCCTGGTCGAGGCGGGGTTCACGCCGGTGGAAGCCATTCACATCGCCACGCAGAACGGTGCGACCTATCTCGGTCGGGCCGACACGGTCGGCGCCGTCGCCGCCGGCAAGGCCGCGGATCTCGTGGTACTGAACGGAAATCCGCTCGAGCACATCGACGCCATCGAATCGGTCGACACCGTGTTCAAGGACGGCATCGGTTACGACCCGGCCAAGCTCGTGCGCTCGGTGCAGGGCAAG
>CAITAM010000081.1 GCA_903890265.1 uncultured Pseudomonadota bacterium
ACGTAATTGCCGGTCGGCACCGCGGTGTAGTTCAGCGCCGTGCCGCCGCCGGTCATGGCCGTCGGCCAGGTGCCGTTCTGGGCGTAATAGTCCGCAATCGCGACCTTGGTGCTGCTCGTCAGGACCACGCCCTCGGAGACCTGGGCGCGAATCGTGTAGTCCTGGTAGGCCGGGATCGCGATCGCGGCGAGGATGCCGATGATGGCGATCACGATCATCAGTTCGATCAGGGTGAAACCTTTGGCGTGGGAACGGCGCATGGAAACCTCGTGGATGCTGGTCTATGGGGAGTGGTCAAATGGCGTGCCGAAGGTCCGGCGTGTCAGTGTCAACATCCTGTGAAGTTTCAGACAGCAAGATCCATGCCAAGGAAGGCAGAAGCAATCGCGCCCTAGTAATCAATGACTTGCGGTCGCCGGGCGGTCCCGCGATCGGGACCGGCCGTCGCTGAGTGCCCTTGTGCGTCACTTAGTGACGCCACCCGTCAGGTCCTTGCAAAGATCCACCGGATTGCGCCTGCGGCGTCCGTTGCGTTACACCTTGGGGTCGCCGGCAGGGGCCCTGCCCGCACCGCGTGTGCACCCAATAACAAGGAACGTGCCGTGTCACCGATCGTCAGCTGCGGCCGTCCGGCCGCCCGACGGACCGATCACCGGGTCCGCCCGTGGCGGTAGCGGCCGAGCAGCTGAAACTGGCCGGCCGCCGGCGCCTGCCGGGCTGGCCGCCCGCCGGGTGGTCGGGCGTGCTCTCGGCGACGGCGGTCGCGAGCTGGGCCTACGCACTCGTCGCCGCGGCGTGGCTGTCCGGGCGCTTCACCGGCGGCGAGGCGCCGGAAGCCTGCGCGCTCTGGATCGCGTTGCCCCTGCAGGTCGCCTGCTTCCTCGCCGTTGTCGTCAGCGTCGTTTGGCCGCTGCGGGGTGCCCGGCCGCTCGGCGCCTGGGCGTGGTGGATCGCCGCGTTCTGCGTCACGGACCTCATCGCCAACTACGTGTGGAACGACACCACCCGGGCGAGTTCGTCCGGCATCTTCGACCTGCCGGACCTCCTGTTCCTCGCCTGCTACGGGGTGCTCACGGCGGCGATACTCGCGCTCTACCGCGAACTCTCGGGCCGGCTGCGTGACGGGCGCCTCGTGCTGGACGCCGCGACCATCTTCGGTGCCCTGCTGGCCGCGATGTGGGCCGTGCTGGCGCTGCGCCCGGCGGCGGCCGGCGTGCCGCCGGGCTTTGCCATGCGCATCGCGCTGCCGTACATGGCGGTGCTGTCGGTGCTGCTCACGGTGGTCCTCCTTGTCCACCTGCGGGTCCCCGTGGCGCGCGCGAATCTCTGGGTCCACGCCGTGCTCGCGGCGGCGGTGCTCGAGGCGGCGTGGGAGGTGTGCTGGCTCAGCAGCTGGCTGATGAACCGCGATATCGTCGGTGCGTACTACAACTTCGGCGACGTGCTGTCGCTGTCGCTGCTGCTCACGGCCCTCGCGCAGCGCTACCGGCTGCGGGACGCCGCCAAGGCACCGCTGTGTCCCGAGCGCAACGCGGCCGCGTTCGTGCCGGCGCTCGCGGCGATGACCACCATCACGGTCGTGGCCGCCGTCGTCAGCACGAGCGCGGCGCTCGAGTCCTGGGTCCTGGTCGGGCTCGTGGTGTTCTGCGCGCTGCTCCTGAGCGTGCGCCATTACCGGGCGCAGCGCGAGCTGAACGCCATGCACCTGAGGCTCGCGCTGCAGCGTGCCGACGAGCGTCTCACCGAACTCGTGCGCACCTCGACGGACCTGATTCTCGTCACCGACCCGCACGGGCTCATTCGCTTCGCCAGTCCCGCCGCCATCGACGTGGTGCAGCGGCCGGGCGCGGAGCTCATCGGCACGTCGGTGGTCGAGCTCTTCGGTCAGCGCCAGAGCGGCGTCGTGGCCGGCTTCCTCAAGGGCCTCGACAGCAGCGAGGAGCCGGCCGTGATGGAGGTTGCGGTGGAGCAGGACGGCGCGCCCGAGCGGGTCATCCGCATCACCGGCCGCAACCAGCTGCACAACGACACCATCGGCGGGCTGACGCTGTCGGTCAGCGATGTCAGTGAACAGCGACGGCTCGAGCGCCATGCGCTCAACGTGCAGACGGAGGAGCGCCTCCGGCTCGCGGCCGATATCCACGACGGCCTCGGCCAGGAACTCGCGGGGCTCGCGATGATGCTGCAGAGCATCGTCAGCGCGGCGAACACCGCGCCCGGGTCGCAGCGCGAGCAGCTGCAGCGCGTGATCACCCGCCTGAACGAGTCGATCCGCTCGGCGCGCGATCTCGCGCGCGGCCTGTCGCCGCTCGAGGTCGTGCGCGGGTCGCTCGGCCATGCGCTGCGTTCGCTCGCCGACACCGCCGACGGGCGGTGCCGTATCGAGGTCGACATCGAGCCGATGTTCTACGAGAGCGTCATCGGTGACTTTCCGGCCGAGAACCTGTGCCGGATAGCGACCGAGGCGATCCTGAACGCGATCAGCCACAGCCGGTGCAGCGAGCTTGCCGTGCGGCTCGGCACCGAGGCGGACGACCTCGTGCTGACCGTGAGCGACAACGGGGCGGGCTTCGCCGCCCATCGCCGGCGCGCCTCGGGGCTGGGTCTCAGGCTCATGGATTACCGCGCCCGGCTGATCGGCGGGCGCTGCGTCGTCGAAACCGTCGCCGACCGCGGCACCGCGGTGCAGGTCCGCGTGCCGATGCGTGCGGTGGCGCGGGTCAAGCGGGTCCAGCCGGCCATCGCCTGAGGGCGCGGGCGGGCCACGGCACCGGCCGCGATCAGTCCCAGAGCTCGGAGAGCTTCTCGCCGCGCCGCGCCTTTTTCACGGCGCGTACGGCCTTGCGGAAGATCGGCGGTATGAGGTCCCGGAGCACGCCCCGGACGATCCGCAGCGGCTTCACCCGCACGGGGTTGTTGCGCGACACGTGGTAGAGCGTGGAGTGCGCCTGCCCGTCGGGGTTCCAGGTGTTCGTGTAGTAGTACAGCGCGATCGAGCGGCGCGCCCGGCCGGGCGGCGCGGCCAGCGGTACCGGGTGCCCGTGCAGCGACTCCTGCGTCGTGGAAAAGATCACGCAGCGGTTGAAGAGCGGCGCCACGGCCTTCGCCTTGGTCATCGACGGGCGGTCCCAGAGCTCGAGGTGGCCGTTGTACGCGTCATCCCAGTCCTTGTTGAGGTACAGCAGGAGATTGATGCGCCGCTCGAGGTTGTACTTCTTCAGGTGATTGAAATCGGCATGCACCTCGAGGAAGCCGCCGTTCTCGATCCAATGCACGCCGCCACCGAAGTAGGACGGATCGGCGAGCAGGCCACTGATCCCGGTCAGCTTCTCGAGATACGCGATGAAGACGCCCGAGTTCAGGAAATTGATCAGGGCCGCCGTCTTCGGCCCGACGACGTCCGGCATGAAGGCGAATTTGTTGTGATCGGTCTTGCGGTCCATGAACTTCGCGTACCGCTTCGAGCGGTCGAGCGCGTCGACTTCGTCCAGCACCCCGTCCAGCACGCCGGGATCGACGAAGTCATCGAGCACGATGTGCGCAAACGGCCGGTTACCGACGTAGTCCGCCTGGCGCTGCTCGCCGGCGGCGACGAGTTCTTCACGGGGCGAGTCGAGCGTGATCATGGGCGATGGCTTCCCGGTGTGGCCGGCAGCGCAAGGCGCGGGGGCCGTCAGTGTGAGGCATTCATGATAGCAGCGCGCCGGCCCCGCCCGGCCACCCGGGCCCTGGCCGGGGCGGTCGCCAGCGTCGTCGCCAGCGTCGTCGCCAGCGCGATCACCTGCGCCGTCGTCAGGTCCGTTGCGACCCGGTACCGGCGAGCGTTGCCAGCAAGTCGACGTAACGCGTCGCATAGCCCGTCACCGAGTAGTCCTTGAGGAGGTGCGCGTGGCCGGCGCGACCCTGGGCGGCGCGAAGCGCGGGGTCGGCGAGCAGGCGCCCAAGGGCCGCCTCCCACTCGGCCGGCGTGTCGGCGAGAAAGCCCGTCGTGCCGTCGATGACGGCGGCGCGGTTGGCGCCGACCGGCGAGGCGACGCACGGCAGGCCCGCGGCCATGTACTGCAGGAGCTTGAAGGCGCACTTGCCGCGCGCCCACGCGTCGTCGGTCAGCGGCATGATGCCGACGTGGGCGCGGCCGAGGGCGGCCGCCTCCGTCGCCGCGCTCCAGGCCACGCGCTCGATACGTAACTCCGGCCAGTCCGGGAACGCCGAGCAGATCACCTTGAGGACGAGATCGGGGTGGCGTCGGCTGAGCGCCGCGAGCGCCGGCCGGACGAGTTCGAGGTAGACGAGGTTCTCGGGGCTGCCGATCCAGACCACGGTCGGCGGCAGGTCGGCGTTGGCGGTCGCCTGCGTGTAGCGGCCGGCATCGAGCGCCGTCGGCAGCACGACCACCGGGCGCCCCGCGCGCTCGGCCTCGGCGCGCAGCACCTCGTTACCGACCACGACCGTGTCCATGGCGCGGCACGTGGCGAGGAACTTCATGCGGCGCCAGCGCCCCTCGTCGGCCGGCGCGCCGAGCCGGCGCGGCTTGCGGACGTAGATCGCGTCGTCCAGATCAAAGACCGCGTGCGCCGTCAGCCGGCGCAGCAGCCACGCCTCCGGCGCGCTGAGCTTGACCTGCTGCAGCACCGTGACCGAGGCGCGCGCGAGCGCCGCGCGCGCCGCGAGGAGTCGCCAGCCGTAGCGACCGGCGGGCAGCTCCAGCCGCTCGACGTCCCAGCCCGCTTCGCTCAGCGGCTCGACCAGGCAGTCCATGCGGTAGCGGAACGACGGCTGCGCCAGCCGGTAGGCGACGAGCAGCGCCCGGGGCCGCGGCGTGCTCACGCCCGCGCCCCGGCGCCGGCGGCGAGCACGCGCCTAAGCGCCGTGCGCCAGTGCGGTGCCGGCCGACCCAGCGCGTTCTCGGTGAGTCGCTTGTCGAGCACGGTGTAGCGCGGCCGCTGCACCGCCTCCGGCTGCTCGCCCGTCGCGACCGGGCGGATCGCCGGCGGCGGGCCGATGAGGCCGAGGATCTCGGCCTCCTCCGCCACCGCCACGAGAAAGTCGTAGGGTGTGGCGATGCCGGAGTCACACCAGTGGTGGATGCCGCCCAGCCGTTCGGTGCCGAGGTGCCACAGCGTACCGGCGAGGCTTTCGCTGCTGGTCGGGGCCGAGAGCCGGTCGGCAATGGCGTTGACCGGCGCCGGGATGCGCAGTCGCGCGAGGAGTTCCTTGAGCGGCCGGGCGCTGGCCGGGCCGTACAGCCAGGACGTGCGGCAGACCGTGCCGGCGCCGCGGAGCTCCTCGTGCACGGCCTGCTCGCCGGCGAGTTTGCTCGCGCCGTAGACGTTGACCGGCTGCGGCACGCCGTCGTGCGCGAGCGGCGTCGTGCCACTGCCGTCGAACACCTCGGCCGTCGAGACGAACACGAGGTGCGCGCCGATCCGCCGGCAGGCCGCGGCGACGTACCGGCTGCCGAGGGCATTGACGGCCGTGGCACCCTCGGCATCGGTCTCCGCCGCATCGACGTCAGCGAATGCCGCGGCGTTGACGACGAGACCCGGGTGCAGTGCGCGTAGCGTGGTGCTGACCGCCTCGGCGTCGGTGACGTCGAGCTCGTCGCGCGACAGGGCCATCACGGTGAGCGACGGGGGTGCCGCGGCACGGAGCGCCCGGCCGAGCACCCCGCCGGCGCCGAGGATCAGCGCACTCTCGGTCACGCGCCGTCGCCGGCGGATCGGCGGTGGGGCGGACGGTGTCGGCTGGCGGGTCCGTGCATGGCGATTCAGCATAGCGACTGGGTCCGGGGGCGTCCATGGCGCGGCCGGTGGCCGCACGCGTGTCTGTTAGCATGCGGCTCCCGCCCCGTTCCACCGCCCGCCGATGCCGCTGCACGCCGTTGACCGTCGCCCCTCCCCGCCCGCGGTCAGCGGCGGCTTTCTGTTCGTGCCGGTCAGCGGTCCGGGCGGTGCGGGTGAGTATTTCCGCGCGCTGTCGATCGCGCACGGCGTTCGCTCGCGCTGGCCGGACGCGCCGCTGCGCTTCCTGCTGAACCGCGCGGCACCCTATGCCCAGCACTGCCCCTACCCCACGGGCCTGCTCGAGGACTCACCGACCCGGGACGTGCGGCCCGTGCTTCAGGCCATCGACGAGCAGCGGCCGGACGTCGTGGTGTTCGACAGTGCGGGCCGGGTGGCCCAGTTCGCGGCGGCGCGCGCGCGCGGGGCGCTGTGCGTGTACATCAGTTCACGGCCGAAGACACGCTGGAAGGGCTTCAAGCTCAGTCGCCTGCGGGTCATGGACGAGCACTGGATCGTCGCGCCCGACTTTCTCGGCCTCGGCCTCACGCCCGTCGAGCGCCTGAAGCTCTGGCTCTACCCGACCGTCCGCGTGCGCTTCCTGCCGACCTTTTTCGACGCCCC
>CAITAM010000082.1 GCA_903890265.1 uncultured Pseudomonadota bacterium
CAGCGCGAGATTGCGCTCGCCATTGGCGAGCCGCCGGCGACCAAGGGCTACCCGCCGTCGGTTTTCGCGCGGCTGCCGCAGCTCGTGGAGCGCGCCGGCAACTCCGATCGTGGCCCAGGGTCCATTACGGCGTTCTATACGGTGCTGGCCGAGGGTGACGACCAGAACGACCCGATCGCCGACTCGGCGCGGGCCATCCTCGACGGGCACATTGTGCTGTCGCGTGCGCTGGCCGAATCCGGTGTGTACCCGGCCATCGACGTCGAGGCGTCGATCAGCCGCGCCATGCACCTCATTGTCGACAAGGCGCAGATGACGCGCGCGGCGCGCTTCCGCCAGATCTACGCAACCTACCAGCACAACCGAGACCTGATCAGTGTTGGCGCCTACCGGCGCGGCGGGGATCCGCGCATCGACCAGGCCATCGACCTGTGGCCGCGGATGCAGGACTTTCTTCGCCAGGACATGTACGAGGCCGTCAAATTCGGCCCGGCCAGCGAGGCTCTGGAGGGGTTGCTCGCGGCGGCGGTGCACTGATGGCGGACGCTAGACGGACGGCGGGGAAGCAGCAATGACACGCTCGGAGCGCATACAGCCCATCAAGAACCTGGCGGATGACCGCGAGCGCGAGGCGGGCCTTGGCCTCAGTCGCACGCGGGCCACGCTCGAGGAGGCGGAAAAGCAGCTCGCGGACCTGATCGCCTACCGCGCCGACTACGTCGTGCGCCAGCACCAGGGCGGAGCCATGGACATCGCGAGGATGCAGAACTTCCAGGCCTTCCTTGCGCGCCTGGAGGTCGCGATCAGCCAGCAGCGGCGGGTCGTCGACGACGCGCGGCGCTCGGCCGAGCAGTCGGCCAGCGAATGGCAGGAGCGGCGCATCGAGTCCGCCCAGCTTGGCAAGGCGGTGCTGCGGATGAAGGCGGAGGAGGTCAAGGTCGGCGAGCGCCGTGAGCAGGCGCAAACCGACGAGCGCGCGGCGCAGGCCAGTCGGGAGCGGCTGGACTAGGCAACGCCGCCGGCTCTGTTGGCACGCCGATTGCACAGTCAATTGGCATGAACACCGTCATTGCCAACCTCGCCACCCGTCTCGATTCCTCCGCCCGCACGGCAGCGCGCGCCGCGCCGCGCCACCCGGCTGACTCCTCGGCCGCGGCAACCGGCGGGGAAAGCGCATTTTCCCGGCACCTGACGACGCAGGCCCCCCAGCCGAACGGCGACTCGCACGCGGCTCCTGCCTCGTCAGACTCCGCTCCTTTGGAGCGCCGCGCGGCACGCGAGCCCGCGGTGCGCAAGGCAAGCGGCGTGGACACCCCGGTCGCCAGCGGCAACACCTTGCCGCCACCCCCCGCCGGAGCGCTGCCGGTTGCTGCCGTCACCGTCGGTCTGACGCTGTCCGCAGCCGCGCGCGGCGAGGCGGACGGCGAGCGGGAAGGCCACGACCCGCCGCTCGACGCTGCCGGGGCACGGAGCGTCGCAGCCGCGACGGCGGCGGCGCGACTGGCGAGCGCGGCGAGCGGCGGAGCGGACGCGGAGGACGCGAACCCTGGGTCGCCGGGGACAGTGCCGCCGCCGGCACTCGGTGGCACGCCAGGCACGCCCACGGCCGGACCGCCGGTTTCGGCGGCGGCCCTTCCGGCGGCCGCGATCGCGGTGTCCGAAGCGGCAGCGCCCGTCGCGGAAGCGTCCGCCAGGATCGCGCCGGGCGACGGCGCTGGCGGGCCGACGCCGATCGCGCGAGGACGCGTGGCCGCTGCCGATACCGATCCCGCTGAGGCTGGCGACGCCGACGCGGCGCCCGCGGTGCAGGCATCGGTCCGGGATTTCGCGAGCGCCCTCGCCGCGCAGGGGGCGGCCGTGACGGCGCTCGCCGACCCGGCGAAGCCCGCCGCGCCGGACGGGCCACCGGGACTGACGAAGGACTGGAAGGAATCCAGGGAGTCCGTTGCCGTTGCCGGCCCGGACCCGAGCGGCGCGGCCGTCGGGCCGCCGCCGCTCCTAACTCACGTCGGACCGCTCGCCCGGCCCGAGGCGCCGGCGGCACCGCCGGTCAGCGTGCCGCTGGATTCGCCGGACTGGAGCCAGAAACTCGGCGACAGCGTCAGCTGGGCGGTCAACCAGAAACTGACCCATGCGCAGATCTCGCTGAACCCCGAGCACCTCGGGCCGCTCGAAATCCGCCTCAGCCTGACCGGTAACCAGGCCACGGTCTGGTTCGGCACGCACAGCG
>CAITAM010000083.1 GCA_903890265.1 uncultured Pseudomonadota bacterium
ACCCCCGGGTTGTTGCCGTCGGTGAACGTGCGCTCGTAGTTCGTGATCGGGTGCGCGTTCAGCACGTTGTCGATGAACACCGCGAGCTGCCAGTCACCCAGCGTGACACCGCTGCGCAGCGACATGAACTTGGTCGAGGACAGCGACGGCGAGATGTTGGTGCCCGTGTTCGACGTGTACTGCAGCGACCGCGGGTCCTGCACGGCGGCCAGCCACGAGGTCGCCCGCGTGTACTCGTAGTCCATGCGCGCGAAGGCGTCGTGCTCGTCGAGCGTGAAGTTGTACTGCGCACCGAAGGTCGCGGTCCACGGCGGGTTCGTGCCCGGGGCGCCGTTGATCGCCGCCTGGCCCGAGATCGCATCGCCCGAGAGAACCAGCAGGTGGGCCGGGTCGCGGCCCGAGTCCTTCGTGAAGCGCGCGTCGGTGTAGCCGAGCGCGGCCTCGAGGTTGACCGGCCCGAAGATCGCGTCCGCCTGCACGTCAAAGCCCTTCGCCACCGCCTGGCCGAGGTTATCCGTGAACTGCAGGCCGCAGGCGTTCGCGACGTACACGCTCTGCTGGATGTCGTTCCAGCGGATGTAGTAGACGCTCGATGCCACGCGGAAGCGGTTCGAGAAGTTGTTCTTGGCGCCGAGCTCGAAGCTCTGCGTGGTGTCCGACTTGTAGGTCTGCGGGTTGCCGTTCGGGTAGCCGTAGGCCTTGAGGTCCGGGCCGCAGAACGGCGGCAGCGGCGCGTTCGAGCCGCCGGCGCGGTAGCCGTTCGCGTAGGTGAAATAATACAGGTCCTTCGGCGTCGCCTGGTAGGCGATGCCGAGCTTCGGCGTGAACTTGTTCTCGTTGGCACCGGAGAGAATCGAGCCCGGGATGGTCTGGCCGGGGTTCGCCGGGTCGTTGACCGTCGACGGGCCGTAGTTCAGTGGCCCGTCGGCGAAGTGCTTGAGGTTGAACGAGGTCTTCGAGTAGCGGCCACCGGCGGTCAGCTTCCACTCGTCCGTGATCTTCCACGACACCTCGCCGAAGCCCGCGAGCTGGCGGTCGTGCGCGGTGTTCTGGTTGTAGTAGTTGTCGCCGTTCGGCAGCGTCGACTCGCCGAACACGTTCAGGGAATTGACGACGTTGCCGGGGCTCGTGAAGAACGTGCCGAGGAACGTGTCCTGCTGCGGGTCGTGGATCTCCTCCAGGCTGTACTCGCGGGTCAGCTGCCAGAACGCGCCCACCGTCCAGGTGAAGCGGCTGGACGGGTCCTGCGACTCGAGGCGGAACTCCTGGGTCACGCTCTCCTGCTCGTTGGTGATGGTCGCGGGCGAGCGGTAGCCCGTCAGCCCGGCCGGCAGGTGCACGCCCTTGCTGTCCAGCAGCGGGTAGGCGGTCGGGTCGGCGAACTGCAGCGGGATGTAGGTCGAGCCCTTGTCGTAGGCGTTCGGCCAGCCGAGCGCCTGGTAGAAGGACAGGTCGTAGTTGGTGCCCTCGTAGCCGGTCTTTTCCGAGCGCTTGAAGTACGACGAGTTCGAGACGAAGCGGACCTTGCCGAGGTCGGCATCGATCTTGAGGGCCGGCAGGTAGAACTCGTCCGGCACCGGCTGGCGGTCGGGGTTCGCGTTGTTGAACTGCCCGTTCGGCGTGTTCGAGTACGACTCCCAGTAGGTCGAGACGTCGTGCTTGCGGTTGTTCTGGTAGAAGAGGCTCGGCGTGATCGTGACGCCCTCGGTGGGCGCGATGATGAACGCCAGGCGCGCGGTGACGGCATCGGCCCGGTTCGCGTTGGCATCGACCGTCTGCCCCGTGGTCGGGTCGACGCGGTTGATCCAGCCGCCGTCGTGGCGGTACCAGACGCTCGCCCGGTAGCCCAGCACGTCGTTGACCAGCGGCCCGCCGTGCGCGATGCCGATTTCCTCGGACGGCTCGCCGTAGCGGGTGAAGGCGAGTTCGCCGCGCGCGTAGGACGACTCCTTGGTCAGCGACGGCTGGGTCAGGATGTAGCGCACCGTGCCGCCCTCCGAGCCCGAGCCGAACAGCGTGCCCTGCGGGCCGCGCAGCACCTCGACGCGGTCGAGGTCGAAGGTTTTCGGCAGCGTGTCGTCGGGGTTGAAGCCGAGCGAGCGCATCTGGATCGGCGTGTCGTCGATGTAGATGCCGGTCGTGCCCGCGCCGCCCGACGAGGAGATACCGCGGATCGAGATGTTGTTGGTGCCGGTGGTGTCGATCGCGATGCCGGGCGTGAAGCGCACGAGGTCGTTGATGTCCTTGACGCCCTTCTGGTCCATGGTGTCCTGGCTGAAGGCGGACACCGAGATCGCGACCTTGGACAGCGACTCCTCGTGCCGGGTCGCGGTCACGACCACCTCCTGCAGCGTGCTCTGCGCCGAGGCCGACTGCGCGAGCACGCCGTCGGCGTGGGCGCTAAGCACCGCCGCGACCGCGGCGGCGAGCGCCGTGGGCGACGGGACGTGGCGGTTCGGGGTCATGACGGTCCTTCGCATGGTCGGTCTCCTGCAGGGCGGCGGTGCGCCGCGCTCAATGACGGATGGCACTGCCCGATTGTAACCACGGTGCAACGGGCCGGTCTGCACCGCTTGAATTGATGCGCTGCATTCGTTGCGGGACCGCCACAGGCGG
>CAITAM010000084.1 GCA_903890265.1 uncultured Pseudomonadota bacterium
GCAAGGCGCTCAAGATCACGAGCGAAATCTCGCTGAAGTACAAGAACTACGGTGCTTTCGTGCGCGGCTCGGGCCTCTACGACTTTGCCGTCATGGAGGACTCCACCCGGCGCACGCCGATTTCACCGGAAGGCAAGGTGATTGCAGGCCGCTACCTGCGCCTGCTCGACGCCTTCGCCTACGGCAAGTGGACGCTCGGCGAATCCCATCCCTTTGAGCTGCGGGTCGGCAAGCAGGTCCTCAACTGGGGGGAGAGCACGTTCATCGGCAGCGCCTTCACCGACGCGAATGCATTCGACCTGTCCGCACTGCATGTCCCGGGTGCGGAACTGAAGGAAGCCTTCCTGCCACAGGGCATGGTGCGGGCGACGCTCGGCCTGACGCCCAGCCTGTCGACCGAGGCGTTCTACCAGTTCCAGTGGTATCGCACCGAGCTCGACCCGACCGGCACCTATTTTTCGGTCAACGATTTCGCCGGCCGCGGCGGCCACCAGGTGTTCCTCGGCTTTGGCGCGCTGTCCGATCAGGGCACGGACTTCACGTCGCTCGGTGGCGGGCAGATCACGAATTACCAGGCCGTGGGCCGCGATCCGACCAGGGATCCGAAGAACGGCGGGCAGTACGGCGTCAACCTGCGCTGGTTTGCGGAGAACCTGGGGGCCGGTACCGACCTGTCGCTGCACTTCGTCAATTATCACTCGCACCTGCCGCTCGTCAGTGCGCGCAGTGGCACCAAGGCCGGCACGGCGAACGGGATCGGCGCGGCGACCGCCGTGGCCGGTGCCGCGCAGGGTCTCGCCTCCGGCCTGCCGGCAGCAGGCGCCATCGGTGCCGCTGCCCAGGCCGCGGTGGCGACGGCGCAGGCCGGTGGCGGCAACCTGACACTGGCGCAGGCGACGCAGTACGCCACGGTCGGCGCCAACACCGCGCTGCATGGCGGAACGGCCGCGCAGATTCAGAACCAGGCCAGCAACGCGGCGATCAACGAATTTGCCCAGACGGCCGGCTACTACACCGAGTACCCCGAGGACATCCGCGCGATCGGTGCGTCGTTCAACACCCAGATCGGCAGTACCGGCATCGCCCTGCAGGGCGAGCTGTCCTACGCCTTCAACGTGCCGCTGCAGTACGACGACGTCGAGCTTCTCGCTGCGGCCAATACGCCGCTCGAGGCGGCGCTGCTGTCGGCAAACAACCTGCCGTTGCCTTCGAGCTGCAACTCCGCGCTGCCGACCGCGACGCGCTGCGGCCAGCTCGGTCCTTACGGCGCGAACGCCAACGTGCAGGGCTGGGGCCGGTACAGCGAGTGGCAGTACCAGATGACTGCCACCAAGGCCTGGCCGCGGATCCTGGGCTCGCAGCAGCTGATCCTGCTCGGCGAGGTCGGTGTCACGTACCTGCCGAACCTGCCGAACAAGTCGGCCGGCGGGCCGAACGGCCAGGGGCTCGTGTTCGAGTCGGCGGGCACTTACCTCAGTCCCAACCCGCTGCTGAACCAGGCGCTGTCCTTCGGCCATCTGCCGACCGGCAACGTGGCCGATCCCTACAGCCGATTCCCCGATGCGACGTCGTGGGGATACCGGCTGCTCGCGCGGGCCGAGTACGACAACGTGTTCCGCGGCTGGAACCTCACGCCGCGCGTCTTCTGGTCGCAGGACGTGCGCGGCACGACGCCGGGACCCGGCGGCAACTTCATCGAAGGGCGCTACACCCTGACCGGTGGCCTGAACGCCACGCTGCGCAATACCTATGAAGTCGATCTCAGCTACTCGCACTTCGGCGGCGGTGGCATCTACAACCCGATGGTTGATCGCGACTTCGTCGCGGCCAGCGTCAAGTATTCCTTCTGAGGTGTCCTATGCGTATTGATGCGATGCGGGCCATTGTCTGTGCCGGGCTCATCGGACTCGCCGGTTCCGCCCTCGCGGGGATCAGCGCCCAGGACGCGGCGCGGCTCGGTGCTGATCTCACGCCGCTCGGCGGTGAGAAGGCGGGCAATGCCGCCGGAACGATTCCGGCCTGGGACGGCGGCCTGTCCTCGCCGGCCAAGGCCGGCTTCACCGGGTTCAAGGCCGGCGGTCGCCAGGCCGATCCGTACGCCGCCGACAAGCCGCTGTACCGGATCGATGCCGGCAACGCCGCCAAGTACGCCGACGTGCTGACCGAAGGGCACAAGGCCCTCCTCAAGCAGTACTCCGGCACGTACTTCCTGAACGTCTATCCGACCCACCGCTCGGCGGCTTCGCCGCAGCGGATCTACGACGCCACCAAGCGCGTGGCCACGACCGCGACGCTCGCGGCCGGCGGCAACGGCGTCACGGGGTCGGCCGAGGGCATCCCGTTCCCGATCCCGAAAACCGGCGTCGAGGTATTCTGGAACCACGTGCTGCGCTACCGCGCGGACGCCGCGCACCGCGAGATCGGCCAGGCGGCGGTGTTCCCGAACGGCAGCTACGAGATGGTGAAGTTTCACGACGAGTTCGACGTGATCTACAGCCTCGCCGGCGCGAAAGAGGCTGACCTGCACAACGTGATTCTTTACTACCTGCAGGAAACGGTGGCGCCCGCGCGCATCGCGGGCGAGATCCTGCTCGTGCACGAGACCCTGGACCAGACCAAGGAAAAGCGGCTTGCCTGGATCTACAACGCCGGTCAGCGCCGCGTAAGGCGGGCGCCCGACGTCGCCTTCGACAATCCCGGCACGGCCGCCGACAACCTGCGCACCTCCGATCAGTTCGACATGTACAACGGCAGCCCCGAGCGCTACGACTGGACGCTCGTTGGCAAGAAGGAAATCGTCGTTCCCTACAACGCGTACCGGCTCCACTCGGCCAAGACCAAGGCCGGCGACGTGATCCGGCCGCTGCACCTCAACCAGGACGTGCCGCGCTACGAGCTGCACCGCGTCTGGGTGGTCGATTCGGTGCTGAAGCCCGGCCAGCGCCACATCTACAAGCGGCGCACGCTGTACGTGGACGAGGACTCCTGGCAGATCGTCGCCGTGGACTGCTACGACAACCGTGACCAGCTGTACCGCTTCCAGGAGGGTCATGGCATCGAGTACTACGACGTACCGAGCTTCTGGACCACGCTCGAGGTGACCTACGACCTCTCGCAGCGTCGCTACCTCGCGCTCGGTTTCGAGGACGACCCGGCGAAGAGCTACGATTTCTCGATCAAGCGTAGCGCGCAGGACTACACGCCCGCGGCGCTGCAGGTTCGCGGTACCCGCTGACGGTGGCGCAGAGCCGACGGAGGCGGCAAGGATTCCGGCCGGCCGTCGCGCTGGCGGTCCTGGTCGCTGCGGGCGCGCTGGCGGCGGATTCGCCGCCGGCGGCTCCGCTGGCGCGCCCGTCCGTGCCGTCTGCGCTCGCGACCACCTCGCTCCTCCTCGACGTCGCGCTGCTGCCCACCGGGCGCCTGGTCGCGGTCGGCGAGCGCGGGCACGTGCTCGTCAGTGACGACGGGGGGCAGACCTGGCAGCAGCAGATCGTGCCTGCGCGCAGCACGCTGACACGGGTGTATTTCGCCGATGCGCGACACGGCGTCATCGTCGGGCACGACGCGGTGATCCTGCAGACCGACGATGCGGGCAGCACGTGGACCAAGGTCTACTACGCGCCCGAGGCCCGCCAGCCACTCTTCGATGTCTGGCTCGGCCCGCAGGGCCACGGTCTCGCGGTCGGGGCCTACTCGGCGATGCTCACCACGGAGGACTTCGGCCGCACCTGGGAGCCGCGGCACTTCGCCCCGGCGGTACTCGCGAAGCCCGCCGCGGACGACGCCGATATCGGACTCGCCCAGCCGCATCTCTACAGCCTGCGCGCCGCCGGCGGCGGCCGGCTCTACCTCGCGGGCGAAGCCGGCCGGCTGTACGTGAGCGACGATGACGGCGCCGGCTGGCGCGAGCTGCCATCGCCGTACGAGGGAACCTTCTTTTCGGTGCTGCCGCTCGGCCGTGACTCGCTGGTCGTGGCCGGTCTGCGCGGCCACGCGTACCGCAGCGACGACGGCGGGAAGACGTTCACGGCGCTCGATACCGGGGTCATCGACCTTCTTGCCGCCGCGACCGCGCTTGACGGCGGCGGCTACGCGCTGGCGGGTGCATCCGGCGCGGTCCTGGTGAGCCGGGACGGCGCCCGCCTCGTGCTGCACCGCGAAGCCGACCGGGCCGCGTTCTCGGCACTCGTGTCACGCGGGCCACTGCTGATCGCGGTCGGCGAGCACGGCGTGCGCCGCCTCGACCCGGCCACGCTCGGGGCTGCGCCATGAGCGTCGCGCGCGCAGGCGAGACGCCGGCGTACCTGCGCCGCCTCGAGCAGCTCGTCTTCGGCCTGCGCCACGGCCTCCTGCTCGCCTTCCTCGTCGCCACCGTCGTGCTCGGTGGCGTCGCGGTCCGCGGCCTGCGGATCGACACGAACTTCACCAAGCAGCTGCCGCTCGCGCACCCGTACATGCGGACCTACACGCAATACCAGGAGGAGTTTGGCGGCGCCAACCGGGTGCTCCTCGCGGTCGTGGCCCGTGACGGCAACCTGTGGACGCCCGAGTTCCTCGCCGCGCTCAAGGTGGCGACCGATGACGTGTTCTTCATCCCGGGCGTCGACCGTGCCCGGGTTCAGTCACTCTGGACCCCGAACACGCGCTACATGGAGGTCGTTGAGGGCGGTATCCAGGCCGGCGACGTCATCCCCTCGGGGTTCTCGTCGTCGCCGGAGGCGATCGCGGGCGTGCGGGACAACGTACTCAAGGCCGGACTCGTGGGCCGGCTCGTGGCCAACGACTTTTCATCGGCGATCGTCTCCGCGCAGTTGCAGGAACAGGACCCGGCCACCGGCAGGAGCGTCGATCTGATCGCTATCGGCCACGCGCTCGAGGCGATCCGGGCGCATGTCGAGGCCGGCGACGCCAAGGCGGGCGTACCCGCCGGTCGCTATACGGTGGCGATCATCGGCTTCGCCAAGGTCGTGGCGGACATCGCGGACGGTGCCCGCTACGTGCTCGCCTTTGCGCTTGCGACGGTGCTGCTCACGCTCCTGTCGGTGTGGTTCTACGTCCGCTCGCTGAAGGTGGCGGCGATACCGGTGGTCTGTTCGCTGGTGGCGGTGATCTGCCAGCTCGGGCTGCTGGTGCTCGGCGGCTTTGGTGTCGATCCGCTAGGCATCCTCGTGCCGTTCGTGATCTTCGCCATCGGCGTGTCGCACGGTGTGCAGAAGATCAGTGCGGTCTGCGATGCGGCCGAGGAAGGCCTCGATGCCGAGGCGGCAGCGCGCCGGACGTTCCGGCAGCTGTTCGTGCCGGCCATCGTCGCGCTCCTTGCCGACCTGATCGGCTTCATCACGATCCTCGCCATTCCGGTGCAGGTGATCCGGGAGATGGCGCTCACCGCCTGCATCGGCGTTGCGGTCGTGATCCTGACCGACCTCGTCCTCCTGCCCGTGCTCGTGTCGTACCTGACGTTCAGCCCGGGCTACGGCACGAGAATCGAGGCGCGCGAACGGCTGCTTGCCCCGGTCTGGCGTGGCCTGGCCGCCGTCAGCCGCCGGCCGGTCGCCGGGGCCGTCATCCTCGCTGCGCTGGCCCTCGGCGTCGCCGGCTACCTCAAGGGTCGCGAGACGCCGATCGGCGACACCGGGGTCGGCGTGCGGGAGCTCCGGCACGACTCGCGTTACAACGCCGATACGCGGCTCATCACGGGTCGTTTCTCGATCGGCTCCGACGTCTTGAACGTGATCGCCGAGACCAAGCCGCAGGGCTGCGTCGATTACGCCTCGATGCAGTCCATCGACGATTTCAGCTGGGCCATGCAGAACGTCGAGGGCGTGAAGAGCGTGCTGGCGCTGCCGATGATCGCCAAGGTGGTGTCCGCCGGCTGGAACGAAGGGTCGCTGAAGTGGCGCAACCTGCCGCGTGACGAGCGCGCGCTGGTTCAGGCGCAGGCCCGTATCGACACCGCCACCGGACTTTTAAACCGCGACTGCAGCGTCATGCCGGTGACGCTGTTCCTCGCCGACCACCGGGCGGTGACGATCGAGCGGGTGGTGCGTGCGGTCAAGGGCTACGTCGGCTCCGAGGATACGGCTGGCGTGAACTTCCGCCTCGCGACCGGACCGGTCGGTGTGATGGCGGCGCAGAACGAGGAGGTCAAGGCCAAGGAGGTGCCGGTCCTGCTCTACGTGTTCGCGGCCGTGGCGCTGATGTGCCTGCTGACGTTCCGCTCGGGGATCGCGACCCTGCTCGTGATGCTGCCGCTGCTCCTGGTCTCGATCCTCACCTACGCCGTGATGGCGACCGTCGGCATTGGGCTTAAGGTCACGACGCTGCCGATGGTGGCGCTCGGTGCCGGGATCGGCGTCGACTACGGGATCTATCTCTACAGCCGCATGCAGGGCTTCCTGCAGGCTGGCGCGAGCGTCCATGACGCCTACCTCGCGACACTGCGGGTCACGGGCGCCAGCATCGTCTGCACGGGGGTGACGCTCGCGATCGGGGTCGCGACCTGGGCCGCCTCGCCGCTGAAATTCCAGGCCGACATCGGCCTGATGCTCGCCTTCACGTTCATCGTCAACATGCTGGCGGCACTCGTGCTGATGCCGGCGCTCGCGGCGTACCTCGTCCGGGTCCGGCGGCGCCCCGGCTGAGCCGGCAAGGGCGCCGGCATTTGATACGGGGCACCGGAGGTGCCCCGCGAGGTGACGGTCCGGCTGCGGTCGGACTCCTTACTCGTTCGGCACCCACTTTTCGATCGAGGCCGGGGCGAGGCTACTGCCTGACGCCGCCGCCGTGTTCCACCAGACGAGCGACTTGCTCCAGGTGTAGCCCTTCGACCAGGTGTAGCCCTTGATGAAACTCGACGACCAGGTGAATGCCTTCGACCAGGTGTAGCCCTTGAGGTGGCTGGACGACCAGACGAGCGAGGTCGCCGGTGCCCAGCTCTTCGACCACGTGTAGCCGTCACCCGCGAGCGGCGTGCCGTAGGTCGAGCCGTTCAGGTCCATGACGTAGAAATTGCCGGCCGCATCCTGGTTGGC
>CAITAM010000085.1 GCA_903890265.1 uncultured Pseudomonadota bacterium
CGGCGCCGCGCCGGCGGGCGTAGCGCGCCAGCACGCGAGAAAGCTCCGAGAGCGCGAAGGGCTTGAGAAGAAACTCGTTCATACCCGCCTTGAGGCAAGCTTCGCGCGACCCCGGCATCGCATGCGCCGTGAGCGCAATGACCGGCGTCGGCGGCGCACGCCGGTTCGACTCCCGCCGGCGCAGCTCGATCGTGGTCGACAGGCCGTCGCGGCGAGGCATCTGCCGGTCCATGAGGATGACGTCGAAGTCCTCGCGGTCGAGCAGGTTCAGTGCTTCCTCGCCGTCGCACGCGGTACGCGCCGAGCAGCCGAGAGCGTTCAGCATGCCGACCGCGACGTCGCGATTGACCGCGTTGTCCTCGACCACCAGCACCCGCAGGCCCACGAGGCGCCGGTAGGCCGAGTATTCCCCGGTGGCCATCGGGTCGGCCGACGCGGCAATCTCCCGCGCACCGAGCAGCCGGGCCGCCGTGGCGAGCAGGAGGTTGCAGCGCACCGGCCGAGTCAGGTAGGCGTCCACGTGCGTGAGGTCGCTGACGAGCCCCGGCGTTGCCGACTGCACGGGGCTCAGCATCACCACTCGCGGTTGCGACAGCGCGGACCGCTCGCGCAGTTCCTTGAGCCGCTGCTGCACGTCCGCGTCACGCAGCGCGTGATCGATCAGCACGAGTTCCGCCAGGCCCTCGCTCCGACGAAGCTCGGCCACGACCTCGGCCGCGCTCTGTGCGACGGTCACGGACGCGCCCAGCGCGCGAAGGTAGGTTTCAAGCGCGGCTGCCGCGGACCGGTTGTCCTCCGCGATCAGCACGCGGTAGCCGGCCAGGAGGTTCGCCGGCGGTGGCGAGACCGGCGGCTTCGCCGGCAGCTCGGTCTCGATCGTGAAGGTGAACGTCGAGCCGAGCCCGAGCTCGCTCACCACCCCGATCTCACCGCCCATGAGCTCGACCAGCTGCTTGGCGATGGCAAGACCCAGACCCGTGCCCTTGGCCCTCAGCTCGTCGCTCGAGTCACCCTGGGCGAAGGACTCGAAGATCCGCCCGACCGACTCCGGCGAGATGCCGCTGCCGGTGTCGCGCACCGCGATCTGCAGCAGGGCTCCCTCGTTGCGCGCCTCGAGGCGGCGGGCGCTGACCACGATCTCACCGCCCTCGGTGAACTTGATGGCGTTGCCGATGAGATTGGTCAGGATCTGGTTCAGACGTACCGGATCGGAAATGACGTGCAGCGGGACCCCGGGATCGATGGCAACGACGAGTTCGGTGCCCTTCGCCTGGGCGCGCCCCGCGAGCAGTTCCACCGCGTCCTCGATCGCCTCGCGGATCGCGAACGTCGACGGGTTGAGCAGCATCCGCCCCGCCTCCATCTTCGAAAAGTCGAGGATGTCATTGACGATTTCAAGGAGATTGGTCGCCGAGCGGTGGATCGTCTCGCAGAACTTCTTCTGCCGCTCGTTGAGCTCCGTGCGGGCGAGCAGCTCGGTCATGCCAAGCACGCCGTTCATCGGCGTGCGGATCTCGTGGCTCATTCGCGCCACGAACTCGGACTTGACGCGGCTTGCGGTCAGCGCCGCGTCGCGGCTGCGCTGGGTCGTGTCCTCGTGCGCCTCGATCCGGCTCAGCATGGCGTTGATTGACCGCGCGAGGGCGCCGATCTCGTCGTTGCGCGCGTCATCCGGCACCCGCGCCGAGAGTTTCGTCCGCTCACCGATCGAGCGCAGCAGGTGGCTGATGGCGCGCAACGGCGACAGCAGCCGGTTTTCGATGAACCAGAGCGCCAGCAGGGTCGCGACGACCGCCGCCACCACGGTCGCGACGAAGAGCAGCCGCGCACCGCGCAGGGCCGCGGCATGCACGGTGCGTCGTGTATCGATCACGGCCTGCAGCTCCCGGCCGTTGTCGAGGCGGGCGATGGCGAAATGACTGCGCAGCTCGTCATCGCTGCTGGCATCGATGCGCACGTCACGGGACTGCAGCGGCATCGCAACCGGCGGGCCCTTGGCGCCGGGCGCGGAACCCACGGTCAGGCGCACGAACGAGCCCACGTCCTCCGACAGCGTCGTCTCGTAATCGGCGTCGATGCGACGCAGCGCCACGAGCCAGCCCACCGCATCACCGACACCGCCGTTGTGGGTCACGGGCGAAGTGCCGACGAGGTAACTGGCCCCACCGAAGCTGGCGAATCCGGAGCCCGGCTCGTGCGCCCGGAACAGCGAGCGCAGGTCACCGCCGCGGCCGACGGCCGCGGCGAGGTCCGCCGGCGGGTCGCTAAGCACCCGCCGGCGGCGGTCGAAGCCACGGGCGGCGAGCAGGGTGCCGTCGGTCGCGACAATGGCCACGGCATCGCAGTTGTGGGTCGCGAAGGTGTCGACACCGAGGTTGACGTCGACGAACGCGGGGTTCTGGCCGAGGACGAAATTCCGCGCCTCGTCCCAGGTCGCGTTGTCCCAGCTCAGGCGCTTCAGTTCGTCCTGGGTCGCCCCGACGAGCGCCTGGACGTGGCGGGCGCGGAGCATCTCGTCGTGCCGCTCGGTGGCCTCGAGGCTCGAGGCAAGGGTGTGCCCGGCCACGAGGAACTGGCTGATGCTCAGCAATGAGAAAATCACGACCAGCACGAGCACGGTCGCGAGTCTCAGCGACAGTCCTCGGCCGCCGAGTCCCGGGGTGGCCATCCAGGTCCTTGCAGGCAGCGGGCCCCTTGGGGGGGCAACCCCCTCCTTATCGGCCGGATGCCCGCATTCTGACGCGTATCCCGTTCACGGTTTAGGCCGACGGCCCAAAACGAGTCACGCCTCTGGGACTTCCGTCACCCAGCCGAAGGGGTCGGGCGACCGCCGCTCCTGGATGGCAAGCAGCCGCTCGCGCAGCACCGCGGCCACGCGGTCGACGTCCCGCGGCACGAACTCGGAGCCGTCCGCCTCACCCAGCACGCCGATCGGACTGACGATCGCGGCCGTGCCGCAGGCAAAGAGTTCGGTGCACTCCCCGCTCTGGACGCTCGCAATCAACTCGTTGA